>JANMMA010000133.1:0-10634 GCA_031372815.1 Sphingobacteriales bacterium | reverse complement strand
ACCAAAAGAGGATGCCCGCAAAATTGCCAACTGGATAAGGTCGATCAGGTGAACGAGATAATTGCTGATTTAATGTAACATCGGTGATCAACAATGGTCAATCTCTTCATCAGACGATATTCGCCTAGTTGCCAAAACAACCATCATTAACTAATACTGCATGAAACGAATTATTTTTCTCTGGGCACTGATTGCCCTGTTTCAGCTCGCGAAAGCCCAACAAATAACTATTTATGTTGCGCCAGAAGGCAACGATTTTAACTCGGGAAAAACAGCCGATGCCCCATTAGCAACTGTGCAAAAAGCACTCAGTAATTGGGCCGCAATGAAAGCCACCGGAACAGGTTTTTCAGAAACAAATATTTTACTCAAAGGCGGAACCTATCAACTCACCGAGCCCATTCGGATAACTCCTGATAATGGAGGATCGGCCAGTTCTAAGCTGTTTATCCGTTCAGCCGATAACCAGAAAGCAGTTTTCAACGGAGCTAGAAAGATTTCAGGATGGAAAAAGTATAAAAAGAATATATGGGTAGCTGTGGTTCCCGAAGTAAAAAACGGAACCTGGAATTTTAGTCAGTTGTATGTGAATGGTGCTCAAAAAACGATCGCCCGCTTCCCCAATGATGGATTTTTTAGTGTGTCAGGTTTTCCTGATGGAGGCGAAGAGGTTGTTTTCAACACAGGCGCCAAGCGTTTCGAATTTAAGAAAGGCAATATCAGTCCGCAGTGGAAAAACCTTGAAGATGTTCGTGTGATTATTTACCATTTTTGGACCGACACTCACATGGTGATTGACACCGTTGATGCAAAAAAAAGCATCGTAACTTTCAAATACAAATCGAGCAAACGATTTACCGACGACTTTACAATCGATGGCGCCAGGTATATTGTGGAAAATGTCCTGGAAGGTCTCGACAGTGCTGGCGAATGGTACCTCGACCGTCGCAAAGGACTATTGTATTACATGCCGTTGCCCGGCGAAAACATAGAAACTGCTGAAGTTCTGGCACCTTTTACAAAAGAGTTCATTCGTTTTGAAGGTGCGTCCAATATGAACCTGGTTGAGAACGTGACGCTGGAAAATATTGCATTCAAATACAGCAATTTTGTTTTGCCTGAAAATGACGCGAATGATAATCAGGCCAGTGCTACTATTCCGGGTTCGGTTACTGCAATAGCGGCCCAAAACATTTCCCTGAAAAACTGCGCCTTTACCAACCTGGGAAGTTTCGCTGTTGACATCCAGAAGGCTTGCTCAAACATCTCAGTCGAGGGAAATAAATTGGAACACCTTGCCGCCGGGGCTTTCAAAATTAATGGCGGAACTGAAATTGATCCGTTGGTGGATCGCACAAGGAACATCACCATTTCCGATAACGAGATTTTGCATTATGGGGAGAAATATCCTTCCGCCGTGGGAATCCTTTTAATGAATGCCGAAGGCTGCTACATTGGTCACAATCATATTTTCGATGGTTGGTACACTGGCATTTCGGTAGGCTGGGTGTGGGGTTACCAGCAAAGTATAAGCCGGGATAACATTATCGAGTACAATCACATTCACAACATTGGCCAGGGACTTTTATCCGACATGGGCGGGATTTACACACTAGGTGTTTCTCCGGGAACCATCATCCGGAACAACCTTATTCACGATGTAGAGTCGAACAGGTATGGTGGCTGGGGTATTTACAACGATGAAGGTTCAACACATATTCTCATCGAAAACAACATCGTGTACAACACAAAATATGCAGCTTATAATATTCACTATGCAAAGGAACTTACGGTTCGCAACAACATTTTTGCATTGGGCAGGCTCGAAGTATTAAACCGCGGCCGCCTGGAACCGCATAATACCGTTTATTTTGAAAACAACATTGTTTACTGGAATTCGGTCAGTGATCCTTTTACCGGAAACTGGGACGATCAGCCTTATGTGTTTCACGACAATCCCAATATTGCCACACAACCAACCTTAAATGCCACATTCAGGTCCGATTACAACCTCTTTTTTAATCCAATGAAACCTGCGGATAGTATACGTTACAATGGATTAACGCTGGATGATTGGCAACAGAAAGGCAAAGACACTCATTCCCTTTATGCCGATCCGATGTTTGTGAACCCGAACCAATACAACTTTTCTTTAAAACCGGAATCACCCGCTTTTAAATTGGGTTTCCGGAATATTAACATGGAAAAAGTTGGACCAAGAAACATATATCAATAACAAAAAAATTATGAAGCTTTAAATTGTATTATTAATAGGGCTGATTCTTTCAGTCAACCACGTTTCATCCCAGGAAATAACTTCTAAAAAGTACTGTGCTATTATTTATCAGGATCTTGATAGGAAAAGCAAAAATTAATATATGAAAAATCTTAACATCATATTTGCTGCGATATTTTTATCAATCTTATTCAGCACAACTGCTCAAACCTATGAGCCTAACTGGAAGTCGCTGGATCAACGTCCAATGCCCAACTGGTTCAACGAAGCCAAAATTGGCATATTTGTTCATTGGGGAGTATATGCAGTGCCTGCTTACCGGCCTGTAGGCAAAGAACGCTATGCCTCTTATGCCGAATGGTACCAGGTAGATGTAATGAACAAAGCAGGTGAAGGGCAGGATTTTCATAACCGTGTTTTTGGTGCAAACTTTGAGTACCGGCAGTTTGCGCCCCTGTTTAAAGCTGAGCTTTTCAAACCCGATCAATGGGCCGATCTTTTTCAAAGGGCAGGAGCAAAATATGTGGTACTTACATCTAAACACCACGATGGGTATTGTCTATGGCCGTCAACAAGTGCTTACGCTAAAAACTGGAACAGTATGGACGTTGGCCCAAAACGAGATCTGGTTGGTGAATTGACGAATGCGGTCAGGAAACAAGGATTAAAAATGGGATTATATTTCTCACTTCTCGAGTGGGAAACACCACCTCCATCCCGTACAGCAACTCCTTATTTAGCTCCTGAAAAAATTGGTAAGTACCAAATCCCCGCAGATCAATACATTCATGGACACATCATTCCCCAGCTAAAAGAATTGGTTACCAACTACAAACCTTCTGTGATTTTTTCGGATGGTTCCTGGGACGAAACATCTGATTACTGGGGAAGTGAATCATTTCTCTCATGGCTTTATAACGAAGCTCCTAATAAGGATGAGGTGGTAGTAAACGATCGCTGGGGAAAAGATGCTCATGGTAAACATGGTGATTTCTACAGCAGTGAATATTCAGGGGTAGATGATCAAATGACTGGAACACATCCATGGGAAGAAAGCCAGGGAATTGGCGGCTCATACGGATACAACCGCGCAGAAAACCTTGAAGATTACAAATCTTCTGCACAAATTATTCATTTGCTAATTGATCAGGTGAGTCGTGGCGGCAATTTACTACTCAATGTAGGGCCGTCATCCGACGGATTGATACCGGTAATTATGCAGCAGCGTCTTCTTGATATGGGAGCCTGGCTAAAGGTAAATGGGGAGGCTATTTACGGATCAAAACAATGGAATAACAAGCCTGCGGACGCTATAGGGAAAAACATTTATTATACAGTTAAGGGCAATGACCTGTTTGTTATTGTTACCAAATGGCCGGAAAAGAATTTAGTAATCCAGGGAATAAAAAAATCTGGAAAGGTTTCTTTGTTGGGAAGTAAAGTTCCGGTAAAATCAAAAATTTCAGGGGGAAGATTAATTATTTCAATTCCTGCTATCAACCCCGGGAATATGCCATGCGAAAATGCGTGGATTTTTAAAGTTGAACTATGTATATAATGCGCTAACGGTAAAAATTTAAGTCAACCTAAACGATATGAAGAAAAGTATTTTTTTCGCTATTCTACTGGTCAGCGTAACTGGCTTTGCACAGTTAAAGCAGCGTGGCATTAACCATCCAATGCCGTCGCGTCAGGTTCATCTTGATTTTCACACGTCGGAATTTATCCCCGGAATCGGTGAAAAATTCGATAAAAAACAGTTTCAGGAAGCCTTGAAAGTGGGTCATATAAATCAAATCAACATCTTTTCGAAGTGTCACCACAGTTGGAGCTATTATCCAACAAAAGTTGGGCATCAGCACCCCAATCTGAAATTCGATTTGATGGGTGCCCAAATTGAGGCCTGCCATGAAATTGGTGTAAAGTGCCCCATTTATTATAGTGTGGGCTGGTCTGCATCGGAGGCCAAAAATCACCCTGAATGGGCTTCCCGCAAAAAAGATGGTCAGTATCAGGCACTCTTATATGACCTGGACGCGAAAGGAACGGATCGAAAACCTGAGAACGCATGGATATGGATGTGCCCGGCAGCAGGCGGTCCGTATAACGAATTCATAAAGAAGCAGATTGAAGAGATCTGTCAGAATTATCAGGTTGATGGTTTTTGGTTCGATATTTATCATGTGTCTAATATGGGATGCTATTGTGAAGCGTGCATTCATCGTATGTTGGCCGAAGGTGTTGATATGGATGATCATGATGCAGTGGTTCGCAGTGCCGCATTGGCGGTGAAAAAACATCAGACCGAGCTGCGGACAATCATCACTAAATATCATCCGGATGCTACGGTCTATTTTAATGCTACGTCTCACGTCAGAAATGAAGCAAGTTTTAAAGAACGACTATTTGACTTGAATACCCAGCAGGAACTGGAAGACTTACCCACAACCTGGGGTGGTTACGATAAACTGCCGCTGGAAGCTAAATATCATCTCCAGGAAGGAAATACGATCGTAGCAATGAGTGGAAAATTTCACAAATCGTGGGGAGAATTTGGCGGCTTTAAACATGCCGATGCCATTAAATATGAAGCTGCAGCCATGATCTCAAACGGGGCGGCCTGCAATTTTGGTGACCAGTTGCACCCTTCGGGGCAACTCGACATTGAAACCTACAGAAACATAGGAAAAGCTTACGAGTATGTGGAGAAAATCGAAAAATACGGATTGGGCGGAAAGCCAGTTTCGAAGCTGGGCGTCTGGCTTACCTTACATACGAAAGCTGATTTTGGTACCGTCAATATTCTGCTGGAAACCCATAAAGATTTTATTCTTGCAAATGAAAAGAATCTTGAGCAACTGGAACTTCTAATTGTTCCGAGCCAAAGTTGTTTAAGTGTTGAACAGGCCAATAAAATCAACGATTGGGTGAAACGCGGCGGAAAGATGATAGTGTTTGGTGAAGGTGCTATGAATAAAGAAGGTAAACGGTTTATATTAGATGTTGGGGCTGACTATATCAGTCCACCTGAATTTCAGTTCGACTTTACCGTAGTGAAACCAGAACTTATTAAGGATGTGGTTAGCACGCCATTCCTGAATTACGAAGCCGCTTTACGTATTAAACCAACTTCAGGGAAAATGCTGGCTGCCGTTCGTGAACCTTATTTCAACCGCACTTACGCAAAATATTCCGGGCACCGTGCAACACCTTATCAACTTGAAGATTCTCAATATCCCGCTATTGTAAAAAACGGGAATGTGATTTATTTCGCTCATAAACTGGATCAGTTGTATTACACTCATGCCGTTCGACTACACCGTCAACTGGTTGAAAATGCCATTGACCTGTTGTATGAAAAGCCACTGCTTGCGGTTAAAAACCTGCCCAGTTGTGGGAGGGTAAGTTTTTTAAAACAGGAAAAGGAATATCGTTACGTGGCCCATTTGCTGTATGCACCTGCCTTGCAGCGTGGTGAAGTGATGGTGATCGAAGACCTTCTACCTGTGCCCGGAGTTGAGATCGAAGTGGATATTCCGGAAAAGGTAAAAAAAGTGTATCAGATTCCGGATGGTAAAAAAATCAATTTTTCAAGAAAGGGTAACAAACTGATCATAAAAGTTCCAACATTTACGATGCATACAGGAATTGTGTTTGAATATTAATTCATTTCCAAATGAAGTTGGGTAAAAAACCATTTGACCTTTGTAGTTTTTCAATGCTGACTAAAACGTTTGCAGGCTATTCAAGTACGGTAGAGATCACCAGTTGGATTAAATGGAAAAGAATTTGAGTTAATCGTTTTACTAATCTTCGAAGAGACGACACTCGCAATTAATAATAACATGTAATCACAAATTTTTCTAATTAATAATTAAAATTGGTTAATTTGTTTTCAGATCTTGCTTATGGAAGAAAATGATGAAATATTATGGAAGGGCTTAATGGAGGGTGACAGGAGTATGTTTCTTGCCCTATACCGAAAGTACTACCATAGTCTTCTATTCATTGGATTGAAAGAGATAAAAGATGCCCACCTGGTTAAAGATTCCATTCAGCAGCAGTTTTTATACTTATGGGAAAAGCGGGAAACGATACAACCGGCAAAAAATGTCAAATCCTATCTTATAATCTCGTTTTTACGAAGACTTACCAATGATTGGAAACGATCAGGGAAGCTATCTAATTTACATGTCGCATGGAATAACACTTCTATAGACCCGCTTCCTACTCCAGAGGAAAGCCTCATTTCGAAAGATGCGCAAACGCAGTTAGGTAAACTTCTTATGAGTCATATCAATTCCCTTCCCGCCCGACAGAGAGAGCTGATCATTCTAAAGTTTTATGAAGGTCTTACATATGATGAAATGGTTCAAATTACCGGACTTGCACATCGTACCGTGTATAACAAGATTCACGAGGGATTAAAAAAGATAAAAATGAATCTGGAGAAGGAACGATACTCTTATGGAGCTGTTATTTCTGTTATACTGTCAGTAATATTGGGTATTTTCCAATGGACAGCCCTTGCAAATCCTCTTTTGTTTCGTCCTTAAAAGTTGCCCTTTCCTGGTCAATTTCAGAAGGATTGAATTTTCTTTCCATTTAACGGGTAAAAATTGCTAACTGCACGCTCTGTCTTATAAGGGGTAGTGTTAACGATAAGCACAATAATCGGGTAAAAATGGACATTGAAGATTTGCTATTGGATGAAACGTTTATTAATTATTGCAAACAGTCTTCAGCTGAAGATATTGCAAAGTGGGAATCCTTTTTACAAGAAAATCCTCATCACCGAATGCTGGTAGAAAATGCGAGGATAAGATTTATTGAAATATTCAATGCTATATCTATTGCAGACAGGGACGAGCAGGAAGCCATGTTAATGGCCAGACTTATGATTGTTAACGAAGCTCCCGTAATTCCATTGGAGGAATACCAAGAAGAAAAAAAGAGGAATGTTTTTTCATTGTGGCTCAAACTCGCAGCAGGCGTAGCTGTCGTATTGGCGGCGGTCTTTTTTGTTGTTGAATACAATGGTGGTAGCAAAAAAGAAAGCCTGAGGATATTTGTTTCGGCCCTTGGTGAAAGAAAGAATTTTCAATTACCAGATGGATCTGTTGTTGCGTTGAATGCAGGAAGTAAAATGTATTTTAAGGAAAATTATGGTATTTCTTCCAGGGACATATATCTCGAAGGTGAAGCTTTCTTTGATGTGAAGCATAATCAATCATTACCATTTATAGTACATACACTTGCCATGGATATAAAAGTGCTGGGCACCGCTTTTAATGTGAAAGCTTATCCTGACGAGAAAATAACAGAAACGTCATTATTAAGGGGTATAGTAGAAATTACCCTCAAACAAGAGCAAAATCGTAAAGTGATGCTTCACCCGAATCAGAAAGTGAAGTGGAAATTGCGAGACAGTTTTGCTGATTCCAGTATAACTGCAATTGTAAAAAAGGGTAAAAAATTACCTTCGGTTGACAGCCTGGTGCAAAGCCTCAACAAAACAGATGAAGGAAAAATACAGGAAACTGCCTGGACAGAAAATAAATTGGTATTTGAAGATGAGGAATTTGCAGATATAGCCATATTGCTGGAAAGATGGTATGGGGTTAAGGTAGAATTTTCGGATGACTATATCCGCAGATACCGGTTTACAGGTGTTTTTGTAAAAGAACAATTAGGTACGGTTCTGAGCTTCTTAAAAGAATCCCGAAGTTTCAACTATGAAATAATACCCGGCGACATCACAACGGTTAAGATATTTAAATAAAAATAAAGGGAGGAATGCTGAAACATCCCCCCCCTGTTAGTCAAGACTTTGAAACAGTTGCTTCTTGAAAAAAAACTGCTTCTATTCTTCATTTAAAACCAAACTAAAGGTATGAAAAAAATTCATGCTTATCGGTGGATTCTTACCACCCCACCCATTACGAATTTGCTTAGGGTTATGAAACTAACAATTGCTTTAGTGTTTCTTGGCGTTGTGTCTGTAAATGCCCGTGGGTTTTCGCAGGAGGCGAAAGTGACAATTTCACTCACCAAAGTGAAACTTACCCGCCTTTTCAAAGCCATCGAGAAAGAGACTGATTATCGTTTTGCCTTTAGCAATGATATAATTCCACTCGGCCGGATTGTAACCGTCAATGTGAACGACGTACCGGTATCGCAGGTGCTTAACGAAGTGTTTTCCTCAACCAGGCTTAAATTCCGCTTTGTTGACGAATCTGGCGTTATTGTTATTTCGGAAAAAAATGCGGAAGATCTCAAAGAAAATTTGGCAGTTGCTGCCATTATCATTACAGGTAGAGTTACAAATGACAAAGGCGAGCCTCTTCCAGGGGTTACAGTACAGGTGAAGGGTTCTTCCAAGTCAACTACGACATCCTCCGACGGGAATTTCTCTCTTGATGTAGGCAATGAAAATACGCTGGTTTTTTCTTACGTGGGCATGGAAAATCAGGAGGTAAATATTTCCGGGAAGTCGAATGTTCAGATACAAATGAAAACTTTTGACAATTCTATGAATGCAATTGTGGTCGTTGGTTATGGAACGCAAAAAGCCCGCAATGTCACTGGTGCGATGGGAAAAATCAATAGCAAAGAAATTAAAGAAGTTGCCGTGGTAGGTTTGGACCAGGCGATACTTGGCCGTGTAGCGGGGGTTCAGGTTACGGAAAACTCTGCAGAGCCTGGGGGAGAGGTTCAAATCAGGATTCGTGGTATTGCTTCCATTACCTCAGGCAGTGATCCATTGGTGGTAGTTGATGGCGTTCCTATGTCTGTTGGTTTAAATGCTATAAATCCAAACGATATTGAAACCATTGATATATTGAAAGATGCTGCAGCAACTGCTATTTACGGTTCCCGTGCTTCTGCAGGTGTTATTTTAGTAACCACAAAACGTGGAAAGGCGGGTAGGGTTGTGGTTGCATTTGACGCCTATACGGGAATGCAAAAAGTTACCAAAAAAATTCCATTGTTAAATGGATCCCAATTTGCCAAACTGGCTAATGAAAATTTGGTAAATGGAGGCGAAGAGCCCAATCCGGCCTGGAGTAATCCTTCGAGTGTTGTAAATACAGATTGGCAGGATGCTTTTTTTCAGAATGCTCCGATGAGTAATTACAATGTTTCATTAAGCGGTGGAAGTGATAAATCAAGGTCATTTCTTTCTTTGGGATATACTAATCAGGATGGTATAATTACAGGATCAGGCTATAAAAGAGTTACCGCAAGAATCAATTTAGATTATGACGTATCAAGCAGAATTAAAATAGGAACTACAGTTAATTTTAGTAATGACAAGAAAAATAATACCAGGACCCAGGAGGAGTTTTGGGGCGTGTTAATAAATGCTATGAGGCAGCAGCCTACGGACCCTGTCTATACCGACCAGACAGGATCGTTTGGCGACCATTTGTATGGGTATAGGGGTTGGGCGCTCAGGAGAACCAGTATCAATAATACCTGGTATGCTCTAGGAAATCCTGCTTTTACCAATGATTATTATAATAGTGGTAGTGAAAATACCCAGCTACTGGCGAATGCTTTTGGCGAAATTGAATTATTAAAAGGCTTAAAATTTAAATCCATCATTGGATATAACATAAGTAACTCTTACGGATATTATAATGCACCATACAAGTTACCGTCTGATGTAGATCCAACTTCCCAGGCTTATGTTAATCAAAGCTGGGGTAACGGTGTGCAATGGAACTGGGTGAATACATTGAATTATACAAAGAGTTTTGGTGATCATAATTTTTCAGTTCTGGCAGGTACAGATGCTTTGAAAGGTACCGGAAAAGGGATATTCGGTGATGGACAAAGTCCTCCGGAAGATCAACTATCTATAAGTGCATCTGCCCGTGAAGGAAGAAACGTTTCCGGAAGTGCATACACACCTTTTTCGCTGTTTTCCGTATTGGGACGTATCAATTACAATTATGCAGATAAGTATTTACTATCTCTTAATTTCAGAAGAGATGGCAGCTCAAAATTTGGACCCAACAACCGGTATGGTAATTTCCCCTCTGCATCGGTAGGTTGGAGAATATCTAAGGAAAAATTTATGGAATCGGTAACTTTTTTGGATGAATTAAAGTTAAGACTAAGTTATGGATCTGTGGGAAACCAAGGTATACCTGATCTTCAGTATTATTCGACCTACGGCAATGATGGAGGGAATTTTGGATATTCCTTTGGCTCGCCCACATCTCTACAGGCTGGCCTTCGTCCCGCGGTGTTGGGTAATCCTGATATCAGGTGGGAAAAGAATACAGAATCCAACATAGGTGTAGATGCCTCTTTTTTGAAAGGGAAAATTACATTTTCTGCAGATTATTATAAAAAGCAACTGATCGACTTACTTGGTACTGTACCCATT
>JANMMA010000077.1:0-3302 GCA_031372815.1 Sphingobacteriales bacterium | reverse complement strand
TGTAATGTACGTTGGCAGCGGAAGGATCGTAGTATCATTAGGATGCCAGCTTGAATCGGAAAAGCCTTGCGCCGGAAGGTTAGCATTAACCGGCGGCAAGATTGGGTCAATAAAACCATGCGCTTGGAGGCCGGCATCAATTGCCTGCCAGGTTTTGCCGCCGTCGTAAGAAGTTCGTATTCTCCGGGTCTTCGAAACGGTGCTGTAAGTAATAGCAGCGAATCCACCTTCGATGCGTTCTACATCGATGCCTACGCCTCCCTCACTGATCACCAACGCCCAATTTTCACCATCATCGGTCGATCTTAATATCCCTCCCTGGCTGCTCGCAAGGAGTACACCATTTGATTCTACCATTTTCCCCAAGTCTCCGGCATGCAGTTGTTTCCAGGATTTTCCACTGTTAGTGGATTTATAAAAACCTCTGTCGGAGCCGATGAAAACCGTGCCTCCGGCAGTTTCAAAAATGCTGAGTACCCGTTTCTCCCGGAAATTTGTGAATACCGGCGACCATACACCCGTTCCTTTTGTTTTTTGGAAAATTCCACCACCCCGGTAATTGTATGCAAATATCCCGGCCTTACCAGGGGCAATGCTGCTATGTTCGTCGGGGAAAATTTCTTTGTTCCAATAAGGACCTTTAGCATTTGGTTTACTGTGATATATTCCATTTCCATCAGTTAAATAGAGCCCATTATCATCTGTAAAAAAAACATCTTTGCTTGCACCATTGTCATCCTTAACAGCTGCGGGCAGCCCATTGCTAATGTCCTGCCATGTTTGTCCCCCATCAGCAGATCTAAAAACGATGATTGAAGTTTCTGCCGCACCTGTTTTTTGTGTTTGAAGACTATCCGGGGGATGGGATGCCAGTGAAAATTCTAATGCCTGATTACAGGAAAGGAATTGAAAAAGGCCAAAAAAAGAAAGCATATAGATATTCATGGCAAAAAATTAAATTGGTGAAACAATATGGTAAAGATATCGGGCGTCAACTACCGGAACGATCTATAGCAGTAAAAAGATGTAAAGGATGCGTAAAACGTTTGTAAAACCATCTGAAACTGAAGGCTAATGAATTATTTTGCACATATGAAGCCATTTACGTTGTTTGGATCTTCGATCATAATAATTGTGATTTTGATTTCTGCGGGTGCATTTATCAATAAAAACAATGAAATCCCCGAAAAGCATGTAGAAGTAGTGTTACGTAATTTAGGACATCAACTTTTGCTTACAGCCAAAGATTCTACCTCTCGGGTGCTGCCGGTTAAGAAATTAAATGAAAACTCATACCAGATTTCCTTTCAAAATGACTTTAGTTTCGTTTCAGATACACTCATCAATTTAGTTCAACGGACCTTTCAAAAAAACGCCCTGCCAACAGACTATATAGTGAGTCTGAAGAATTGTAAACTAAACGAAGCGGTCTTTGCATTTGAAATAAATAGCCAAACAGGCGATTTAACAGGTTGCAGGGGTCGTAAGCTGGAGGTGGGTTGTTATGTTATTGAAATTGATTTTTTGAAGACGGATCAATTTAATTTCTTTTGGCTATTGCTATTAATTATTCCTTTGAGCCTGGTTAGTTTTTATGTTAAAGATAAGTTTCGTAAAAAAGAAGAGAAAGAATCAATTATCGATAATAATGATTATATACAATTAGGAAGCTTTAGATTCTACGCAGAGAACAATGTTCTTAAAATTGAGAATAAAAATATTTCGCTTTCAGAAAAAGAAACAAAAGCACTAAAAATATTTGCAGAAAATATAAATCAGATCGTAGAAAGGGAAAAACTGATGAAAGAGATTTGGGAAGATAAAGGCATAGTGGTCATTAGTAGAAATGTTGATGTGTTGGTGTCGAAATTACGTAAGAAATTAATCGACGATAACTCCATTAAATTTATTAACGTACCAGGCAGGGGTTATAAATTTATTATTGGGTAGTTACCAATCAAGAATCAGGTAAAGTGTCACGCCAGTATCTATGCAATCCGCGGAATTGAAACAATCCGACGACCTGCCCGGGTCCACGAAGCCGTGCAAAAAGTTTATTGTATATTAGATATCAGGTTACCCAATGGTAGATTATTTAATTGCATAACAAAATCACCGAAATGTTAAACAGGAGAAATTTCATACGGACAACCTTAACAGGGGCTGCTGGAATTACACTGGTAAATGAATCGCTTGCCAATTTTCTTTTGCGAAAAAACAAGACAAAACTCGGCATTGCCCTGGTTGGATTGGGGTATTACAGTACGGATCTGCTTGCGCCCGCTCTCCAAATGACTAAATTCTCCTATTTGGCAGGTATAGTTACCGGCTCCCCCTCAAACCCTGAGCAATGGAAGCAGAAACATAAATTGCCTGACAAGAATATCTACAACTATGAAAACTTCGATTCAATATCAAACAATCCCGATATTGACGTGGTATATATTGTATTGCCTCCCTCCATGCATATGGAATATTCGATACGCGCTGCGAATGCCGGCAAGCACGTTTGGTGTGAAAAACCCATGGCCATAACTGTATCTGAGTGTCAGAACATGATAGACGCATGCAATAAAAACAAAGTCACACTCAGCATAGGCTACCGTGTGCATCATGAACCCAACACACAAAAAATAATACAACTCCGGAAAGACAAGACCTATGGAAAAATTATCACTGTAGATGCTGCTGCGGGTTATTTCGATGGCCGCTCCAATCACTGGAAACAACAGAAAAAACTGGGCGGTGGTGCCATGTACGATATGGGAGTTTATCCATTAAATGCAGCTCGTTATGCTACAGGACTGGAACCCATATCGGTAAATGCATATTCTTCTACTACGAGACCGGAGATATACCATGAAGTAGAAGAAACTATGAATTTTGAACTTGGCTTTGCAAGTGGCGTGATTGCAAAATGTGAAACCAGTTTTGGGAAGTCCATGAATACGTTGAAAGTAACATGCGATAAAGGTTGGTATAAACTCTCGCCATTCCAGGCATACAGTGGCAACAATGGGGAAACAAGCGATGGCCTGATCATCAATACCCAGATCCCAAATCAGCAGGCAAAACAAATGGATGATGATGCTTTGTCGATCATGAATAAGAAACCAATGCTTGTGCCTGGTGAAGAAGGTTTGAAAGATATCAGGGTTGTAGAGGCTGTCTATCGGTCAGTAGCTACCAAAGGGATAGTCACCATCAGCTAGTGATCGGCAGTGTTTCTTCTTAATACTTTGACACAGTTGGCGAGCGAACGAAACTGGTGATAATTCCCTTTCCAGATGTGCCCCTTCAGG
>JANMMA010000059.1:0-8949 GCA_031372815.1 Sphingobacteriales bacterium | reverse complement strand
CTTTGATTTACTCACACCGGAATTGCGTGAATTATGCAGAAAAATAACTGAATATTATATCCAAATTCCAGGCACAGAGATACTTAATGCAGACAATATCCTGAACGATCTCAGACAGTTGGAATATTACCGCGAAATAGAATTGTTCCACAACAGGGAAGATATCGGGATACTGTATGAAAAGCTGACAGCCATGGTGGGTCATATGGAACTTCAGACAGGTTCCGGGTTTAAATGTCTGCCCGGAAATTCTGACTCATCAGCTAGCACAATTAAAGTGTATGTCAACGACTATTTTGTGGGTGATAATACCATCATCGCCTCGATTAATGATACCCGGATAGTATACCTGAATCACAGTGCAATCAATTTTATTTCAACCTCCAGCAGTGAATTTGCCAATTACAATTTCGAGTTCATACAGAACATTATTAAAAAATCTACGCTGATCAGTGTGGTGGGGGAGCGCGATAGAAAAAAGTTTTTCAACCTCATCCTGGATCGTATAAAAGATTTTCGGCTTTAGGAAATACCCCGGACCGTATAGACCAGTTCTGGTTTTAAGCGATATCAAGGACCGTTCCGGCTTGGGCGATCTATCGTTCGTGAATTGCTCCGTGGTTCGTAAATTGCGTTTATGGGAGATGCTGTACAGCTTATTGAATGCCCCCGGGATGCCATGCAGGGATGGAAAACCATGATTCCGGCTCAACAGAAAATTAAATATATCAATGCTTTATTAAGGGTTGGTTTCTATACACTGGATATGGGAAGCTTTGTTTCGTCCACACTTATACCTCAGATGGCGGATACGGCAGCAGTAATTGAAGGCATTGATATGGTTGATAGATCAACAGCTTTGCTGACCATTGTTGCCAATACTAGGGGCGCAGAAATGGCAGTGAAACATAGCAGGGTAAGTTACCTTGGATTTCCCTTTTCTGTATCTGCAACTTTTCAGCAACGGAATACCAACAGTAGTCCAGAAGACTCACTGATAAGGGTAAAGGATATACAATCCCTATGCTCTTCATCGGGAAAGAAATTGGTGGTGTATATGTCGATGGGTTTTGGAAATCCTTACGGTGATCCTTACAATACCAGGATATTGTGTTCCTGGATGGAAAAAATTGCTTCTTTGGGGATAGACATCATTTCCCTTGCCGATACCGTTGGACTGGCTACTTCTCAGCAGGTATTCGATACTGTTAGTGAAGTACTTCCTTTGTTTCCGGACGTTACCATTGGTGTACATTTGCATTCCCGGCAGGACAATATGCTCGAAAAGCTGGACGCAGCCTACCGTGCTGGATGCCGAAGGTTTGACGGGGCAATTAATGGTATCGGGGGTTGTCCGATGGCTGAAGATGAACTGGTAGGGAATATGGATACCATAAAGATGGTGCAATATTTTCGTGAAAAGGGAGGGTGTAAGGATATAGACATGGATGCCCTGGAAGAGTGCCGGAAGTTAGCGGGAGATATTTTTATATAAGTAATAAATAAGTCCGGTAAATTTTTTTGATGGAACTACGCAGGGAACTTTCAATTAAAGCATTTAGGGAGCAGTTGCAGCTCACAGATAAAGTGTTGTTATGTGGATCTTGTTTTACTGAGCACCTGGGTGCAAGGTTCAGCCAATACCATTTTTCCATAATGCAAAATCCCAACGGAATTATATTCAATCCGGTAAGTATCTGCAATTCCATTACCTCATACATTTCCAATAAAAAATATTCCGAAAAAGATATTTTTTATAACCAAGAGTGGTGGTCGAGCTGGCAACATCATACTTCATTTACCCATGCTGATCCATCGCAGCTTTTACAATTGATAAACCATTCCCAGGAATCTGCACATCGGTTCCTTAAGTCTGCAGGATGGCTTATCATCACCCTGGGCAGTGCCTTTGTTTACCAATTGGAAAATGGTGAAGTGGTGGCCAATTGTCACAAAGTGCCAAACGACAAATTCCGTAAAAAGCTGATGGCTGTGGAAGACGTTTTGATGGAGCTCGACAATCTTGTTCACCGTTTGTTTTTGTTTAACCCGGGTCTTCGAATCATCTTCACAATAAGCCCGGTCAGGCATTTACGTGATGGGTTTATAGAAAACAACAGGAGTAAGGCGGTACTCATTCAGGCTGTCCATCACCTGGTAGATAAATTTGAAAAATTATATTATTTTCCTGCTTATGAATTGGTGATTGATGACTTAAGGGATTATCGATTTTATTCGGAGGATATGGTTCATCCAAATTACCTGGCTACTGACTATGTGTGGGAAAAGTTTTCGGAGGCCTGCATATCAGCGTCATCCCTCAATATTATGAAGGAGATCAATCTGCTAAATGCTGCCAAAGCACATAAGCCGTTTCATCCGGAATCATCTGCCCATAAAATTTTCAGGAAAAAGAACCTTGATAAAGTGTTGCTTTTGCAGGAGCTATATTCATTTATAGACCTGTCTGAAGATATCAGGTTTTTCAGTGAATAACGTGTGATTTTAATACTAGTGAATCCGGTCTCCCCGAACATCCATCTCTTCCATCAGTGCTGCTTCATACTGTAACCAATCCTTCCAGCGAGCCCTGACTTTTTCTTTTGGCAAATAAAATTCAGCCAGCTCTAAAAACAGGGTATAATGACCCGCTTCACTTTCCATAAATTTGCGGTAGAAATCCCGCATATAAGGATCATCAAGTCCTTCGCTGAGTCTTTTAAAGCGTTCACAACTGCGCGCTTCGATAAGCGCAGAAATCAGCAGCTTGTCCAGGAATCTTTCATCTTCATGACCTCCTTTCCGTTCAAAATCAAACAGTCGGTTCACATAGATATCTTTTCGCTGCTTACCCAGTGTTAACCCACGCTTATGAAGTTCTGCCAGCACCTGCCTGAAGTGGCCCCATTCTTCTGTTACAATGGGTGCAAGTGCTTCGACCAGCCTTTCTTTTTCGCTGTAACGTTGAATAATGGAAATACAGGTAGTTGCGGCTTTCTGTTCACAGAATGCATGGTCGGTTAATATTTCTTCCAGCGACTTCTCTGCAAGGTTAACCCAACGAGGGTCTGAAGTGAGTTTTAATCCCAGTATATTTTTAACGTCATTTTCGTTCATCCAACCTTATTTTCGATAAAGATAACACAGGCGGGCAAACCCTGTTTTTACTTATCTTACGAACTCAATTAAGCCGATGCGAATCTTAATTTTTAGCCTTTCATTGATCGTTACCATTGCATTGATTTTATTGTTGGATACGAGAAAAGTATTGCCGGCACCCCTGGGAAGATTACTGAGTCCGCAGGAAGGCCTTTGGCAGAACGCAGAACCATGGGACCAGCAGTTCAGTGAAGACTTTCGTTTTCCTAACCTTAATGGTAAAGTTGACGTATATCTTGATGATCGGCTGGTGCCCCATATTTTTGCCGAAAAAGACGAAGATGCCGCGTTTGTACAAGGCTTTATACACGCAAAATTCAGGCTATGGCAAATGGAATTTCAAACGCATGCCGCTGCAGGTAGGGTGAGTGAAATAGTAGGTGATCTGGCCATCAACTACGACCGTACACAGCGCCGGTTAGGTATGGTATCTTCCGCAGAAGCTACCTTGTTGAAAATGGAAGAAGACCCTGCGACTAAGTCGATTTGCGACGCATACACTGCAGGCGTAAATGCATACATAGAAACACTCACAGACGCTACGTTACCCGTGGAATACAAACTGCTGGGATACAAGCCTGAAAAATGGACCAACCTAAAAATTGCATTATTTTATAAAGCCATGACCAAAGACCTGGCGGGGTTCGATAGCGATTTTGAGTTTACAAACGCGTTGAAATTGTTGGGTGAAGAAAAATTCCGGATACTTTATCCCGAATGGCAGGACTCTTTATCACCTGTAATACCGAAAGGAACTGCATTCACAGCAACCACTGCCATACCAGAAATGCCTGTTACTGCTGACTCTGTTTATCTGCATCATACCGACTCTGTATGGTTTACTGATGAATTCAAACCAAATCCACTGAATGGAAGTAACAACTGGGCCGTAGCCGGGTCACGCACTAAGTCTGGAAAGCCCATACTAGCCAATGATCCACACCTCGGTATATCATTACCATCAATATGGTTTGAAATGCAGATTAAAACACCTGAATACAATTCGTATGGTGTTGGTTTTCCCGGAATACCCGGCGTAATCATAGGATTCAATGATGATATCGCATTTGGCTTCACCAATGCAGGTAGGGATGTGAAAGATTATTATGAAATCAGGTTTAAGGATCGTTCAAGAACACAGTATTGGTTCAATAACGAATGGAGGAATTCCACTTTACGTATCGAACATATTTCCGTAAAGGGAAAACCTGACATCATCGATACCGTTGCCTACACTATATTCGGCCCTGTGATGTATGATGAAGGTTTCCAGGATAGGCTAAAACAAAATAAAGCCTATGCGTTGAGGTGGGTAGGTCATGATCCTTCTAACGCCTTGCGCATGTGGTACGACCTCAACCGCGCTAAGAATTACAATGATTACCTGAACGCGATTAAGCTCTACAATGCACCGGGACAAAACATGGTTTTTGCCTCCAAGTCCGGAGATATTGCCATTTGGCAACAGGCAAGTTTTCCACTACGCTGGAAATTCCAGGGTGATTTTATTATGCCCGGACAAGACAGCACATATATGTGGAAGGGTTTTATTCCTCAGGTAGACAATCCCCATACCATCAATCCCGAACAGGGTTTTATAAGCAGTGCCAATCAACGTCCGGTTGATTCTACCTATCCATATTTTATTCCGGGCAGTTATGACCTATATCGTGGGATCATCATCAACAGAAGGCTGGCAGCTATGAACAGCGTTACTATAGATGATATGAAAGCGCTTCAGAATGACAACTATAATGTTTTTGCAGAGACTGCAAGGCCTGTACTATTGAAATACCTTGACAAGGCAAGACTGGGAGAGGACGAAAAACGATATGCCGATATGATTTCTCAGTGGAACCTTAAAAATGACATTGGAGAAACCGGGCCTACGATATTCAGTTTCTGGATTGATTCACTTCGCCAGAATGTTTATGCGGATGATCTGTATAAAAATGGCCTGCCGGTTGAGCTGCCTAAAACATATACCCTCATAGAGGGCTTGCTAAGGGATACAAGTACATACCAATTCGCTGATAATCTCAATACACCTGAAACAGAGACTGTAGAAGATGCAGTCACACAGAGTTTTAAACGGGCAGCAGTGGAGTTGAAGAAACTTGAGATCGCGCATAAGCTGGAATGGGGAAACTATAAAAATACTACGCTTTATCACCTGCTGAAAACCAGTATGATGCCCTTTGCACGTGAACATTTACCGATTGGTGGGGGTAAGAATGTGATTAATGCTACTACACACGATCATGGTCCAAGCTGGAAAATGATCGTTCAGCTTACCACACCAACGGAAGCTTATGGTGTTTTTCCAGGCGGACAAAGTGGCAATCCTGGCAGCCAGTACTTTGACAATTTTGTAGACACCTGGGCAGCCGGGAAGTACTACCGGTTATGGGTAATGCAAAAAACAGATGTCAGTGACAAGCGCATTAAGGGTAAGTTAACCTTCAGTCAATAATATGATCATGAGAATAGTCGTCAGTATATTTCTTATCGCCATTACAGCCTTTGTTATGGGAATTTACCTGCCTTGGTGGAGCATTGCCATTGCTGCATTTATTATTCCATTATTTATTCAGCAGTCGTCCTTATGGGCATTTATATCAGGGTTTGTAGCGTTATTCCTGCTGTGGGGAGTGATGTCATGGATCATAAGCAGTAATAACCAGCAGGTATTCGCACATAAAATGGCGATGTTGATACTTTCAAATGACAGTCCGGCTTTATTGGTTTTTGTAACGGCTTTACTGGGTGCGTTAGTAGCAGGATTTGCTGCATTATCAGGTAACCGGCTAAGAAAAATTATAGTGAAAGCCTGAATATAGAAAAATGGGATTTCGTGATTTGTTTTTCCTCATAATACTGGGTTCACAGTACATCAGTTTCAATGCAAAAGCTGGCAAAATTTCGGGCACCGTATATGACCAGAAACACCAGATACTGCCTTTTTCTTCCATCCTGGTAAAAGGATCTACTACAGGCACTACCGCAAATAACCAGGGTGAATATTTTTTAAATTTGACGGCTGGAACTTACCAAATCATCTGCCAGCACGTTGGATTCACCAGGGAAGAAAAGACCATCACGGTTACTTCAGATCCTACTGTATTAGATTTTACACTGGCAGAACAGGAGTTATCACTTTCCGAAGTTGTGATCAGAGCAGGTAGTGAAGATCCCGCCTATGCGATTATCAGGCAGGCCATTAAAAAAAGAAACTTTTACAAAACACAAGTGGCATCGTTTCAGTGCGAAGTGTATATCAAGGGACAAATCAAGCTCAGGGATTATCCTAAATCATTGCTGGGTCAGAAAGTTGACTTCGAAGACGGGGATACCAGCAAGAAAAAAATGATATTTCTGTCGGAGACTATTGGCAGGTATACATTTCAGCAACCCGACCAAGAGAAGATCGAAGTGTTCTCCACACGCGTCAGCGGACAATCAAATGGACTTGGTTTCAGCAGCCCGCAGTTTATTTCGTTTTACGAGAATAATGTTCAACTGTCTGCCGCACTGAATCCGCGTGGATTTGTATCGCCTATTGCAGAAGGTGCTTTGAACTTTTACAAATACAAATACCAGGGGGCCTATTTTGAAGATGGTAAACAGGTAAACAGGATACAAGTCATTCCAAAAAGAAATTATGAACCGCTGTTTTCTGGTTTCATTGAAATTATGGAAAATGAGTGGCGCATCCATAGCCTTAACCTGACGCTGTTGAAGGCTTCGCAGATGGAATTGCTGGATTCACTCCGGATAGAGCAGTTATACGTACCTGTTATGCCGGATGTCTGGATGGTTAATAACCAGACCATCTATCCTGCGATCAAATTCTTTGGATTCAATGCGCATGGATTTTTCACTACACTCTATAGTGATTATGTAATCAATGAAGCCTATACCAAGAAATTCTTTGGTCGAACCCTGATCAAGTTTGATACTGCTTCAAATAAAAGAGAAAAAACTTATTGGGACTCTGTTCGTCCAATTCCGTTGCAGGAGGAGGAAATGATCGATTACCGCAAGAAAGACAGCCTCGAGTTGCTGCGGAAGGACCCGCGTTACCTGGATTCCCTCGATCGAAAGCAGAATAAATTCACCGTTGTAGGTCTTTTGTTATCTGGACAGACTTTTAATAGACGTAAATCGAAATCATCCTTTAGCTATGACCCACTACTGAAGGCCATTAATTTCAATACTGTGGAAGGATGGGCATTGCAGTTTGCAGGCACATATCGCAAAGATCTTGAGGGCAGAAAACAGTTTAGGTTCACTCCTGTGATCAGATACGGGTTTGCCAATAAGCATTTCAATGCATTCGGTATTGGCGAATACCGTTTCGGCAAGTCTTATTTCAATTCATTAACGGTAAGCGGTGGCAAGAGAATATACCAGTTCAATAATGCCAATCCAATATCCCAGGTGATCAACACTTATAACACGTTGTTCAGGGGGTACAACTATATGAAGATCTATGAGGCATGGTTTGCCAATGTTCAATACGCGAAGGGTATCGGAGAGGGACTAACGGTGAGGGCCAACCTCAACTACCAGGACCGGATCCCGTTGGAAAATACTGATACTACTACCTACTGGGGCGGATCTGAAAAATCGCAACATTTTTCACCGAACTATCCCTCAGGCGTTGCGGGCGTTAGTATGCCCCGGCACCAGGCATTGATTGCAGGTTTTTCGATCAGTTACAGGCCGGGATCAAAATATATTGAACTCCCAGACCGAAAAATCAACATCGGTTCTAAATATCCGCTATTCAGCCTGAGTTATTCGAAAGGGTTGAATGGTGTATTTGGCAGTGACGTGGATTATGACAAATGGCGGTTTGCCATACAGGACGAACTAAATCTAAAGCTTGCAGGCGAGTTCAGGTACAGGGTTACTGTGGGCGGATTCTTAAACAGCAATAAAACGCAATTACCCGATTACCAGCACATCAATGGTAACCGTGTAAGCTATGCATCTGAGTATCTGAATAGTTTTCAGCTTGCGCCATATTACTCAAAATCTAACACAGAGAGATTCTACACCATTGTTCATGCAGAGCATCAGTTCAATGGCCTGCTGACCAATAAAATTCCGGTGATAAAAAAACTCAACCTTCGGCTGATTGGTGGGGCCAACGCTTTCTTTGTGAAAAAGGACAACAATTATTATGAGCTCTTTGTGGGGGTCAATAACATATTCAAAGTGTTGCGGCTCGACTATGTCTGGGCTTACAACGATAACAAGCGCTATACAACCGGAATGAAGTGGGGTTTGAGGATATTTACTGACTTGTTCTCGGATTATTAAAGCCATATCTTTGCCCTGCTTTAGGAATTTTGCCCAGCATGCAACTGGGATTCCAGCGGAATTAAAATTCATCAGGATGAGTGTATTACATAACAGGGTTTCCCGAAAGGATCTGAAAGATCGTGTACTAAAAGATCCCACTCCACGCACCACGATATCTTTTTACAATTATCATTTTATTGAGGATCCCCAACAGTTCAGGGATGAGCTGTTCAAACAGTTTTCCGGCATTGATGTATTTGGCCGTATATATGTTGCCAGTGAAGGAATAAATGCTCAGGTTAGTGTTCCCACCGAACGACTTGACGAGTTCAGGTCGCATTTATATTCTCTACATGGTTTTGATAATATCCGGCTTAATACCGCAGTGGATGATAATGGAAAATCATTTTATGTATTGGACATTAAGGTGAGAAAAAGAATTGTGGCAGACGGTATTGAGGATTCTTCTTTCAATATGCG
>JANMMA010000028.1:0-2222 GCA_031372815.1 Sphingobacteriales bacterium | reverse complement strand
AATCAGCCGGGCTAAGTATTTCAATAGATTCGGATAACTGGATAAAAACACTATCCACTGCTTGTTGCAATTGCATCTGTTCAAGTTAGTTTTCAAATAATTGACAAAATAATATTAATCTGCAAAGACTGACAAAAATATGATCAAATTGTCATTAAGCGAAATGCTTGATCCGCCTACATTGAAATCTCTCCGGTTTATACTGAAAGATCCCGTAAACCTTGTTCCACCGTTTTCTGCAGCGATAGTAAAAGGAAAACTAATCTGTTTGCTCCTGTCCTTGATGAACAGTTTACCAGTGGCTAAGTATTTTCCCTCTGTTGTAAGGGCAACTTTTTCAGACACAAAAGAAATTGTGGGAAATTTGTCAACATTCAAATAGTCTGGTTTCTTCAGATGCCGGTCCCTGGCCCCAATACCGGTATTGATTGAAGAAGCATCGATAGTAGCCTTGAAAGAGGCAGCCCCAGGATTATTTTTATCAAACAACATATTCCCTGAAAGCCCGGAAAAACTACCATTTACCGAAATACCAAAGTTTTTTATCCTGAAATTCACTGTAGACTTGCCATCCACTAAACGATGCTGGCCTAATCCATGGAAACAGGTCATCATACCCCAAGCAAAAAAAGTTATAAACTTGATTACCAGCATGATTTTATTTAAATGAATAACTGAGTCCGAGGCCAAAATTATTGGCCTTATTCCTGAACCTGTCCACTTCAGTTCCATCCGGAGCTACCTGGATAATGTTGTTGGTCTGGTATTCAACAAAAACAAACTGGTAAATCGCTTTAATGCCAATTCTTTTTCCAACCTGGTATCTAACAAAAAACTCGGAGTTGAGATTACCACGATCATGGTCACCAGTAAACAAAATATTAAATGAAGCCGGCGCAGCTTCTGGTTCAGTCAGTGTATTTCCATTAGTAGTCAAAACAGCCCCGCTTTTCTGTCCGAAAGAAAACCCAATAACGTCAATATTAACCCCCCCATATAGTCTCGGCGTAATATGATAACCCATATTAAAACTAAGGTTCAGCATATTGACCAATGGCCGTTGCACGGTTAGGGTATCCATATTCTCCGTTTTTTGACCGGCAAACACAATCAGGAATGGAAAGGTAAAACTGCGGGTTAGGCTGGGGGGACCCGCTGTAACAAATTCCTTTTTTTCCCCATAATATAATGTCGATCTGGCGCCAATCCCTATTTCAAACTTCCTGGTTTTACCCATTCTCCAGTTATGCACATAAGATGCAGCTAAAGTACCCTGCTCACTTCCAAAGGTTACTGAAAAATCCGCAAACTTATTAATCCGCGGCAATTCTTGTGCACACAGAGAAAAATGAGAGGATAAAAAAATAATAATCGCGGTGAACTTGGTCATTGGAACCGATATTGAAAGGAGTAACTTATAATGAATTAGTTTATAGTAGCAGAACCAAATAGAATGGTAAATTGTTCGCACCAGATCAGGACATACTTATATTCCGCGAAATCTGGCATTCCCGTGATTACATAATTTTGGTTTCCGCTGACTGATTTCAATGACCCCAGGCTGAGGAATGATGAGGCACTGAGATCTTTGGAAAGGTAAACCCTTAGATCAGGTCCGTTTGTACTGGAAAAATTTTCCAGCCTTAACTCTTTCCTTCCGTTATCATCAAATATTTTTGCCGTACCAATTACATTGTGACCGGGGGTAGACGTGAAATTACCTTTTACGATTTCCATGCCCGCAGGCGCCATGTCATCGACAGGCTGCTCAGGGGTATTATTTTCCTTTTTGCAGGAAACAAGAAATACAAAGAACGACATCATGAAAAGGAAGCGAAGCATATCCAATGGTTTGCTTACGAAGCTATTGCAGGCCACAACTAAATAATGTCATTTAGCCGACATCTGCCGCTTTTAGCAGACCATTAACATCAGGAATGAAAATGACTTTCCGATTCATTTGAAACAGGCCATAGGACTGTGTTTCATTAATTATGGAAGTTACTGTCTGACGAGACGAACCAATTAATCTCGCAATATCATCATGTGTTAAAAAACTTTCCATGCTGAATTCTTTTGCCGATCCGGAACAACCTTGTTGAACGGCGAGGTTATAGATGAAACCAAGTAGCCTGCTTCGCACATCTTTATGTAAAAGATTGACGATCCTGTTTTCCGCATTACGCAGCTTCTTCCCTATCTGTTTGCTATAATGTATTGCA
>JANMMA010000025.1:0-5025 GCA_031372815.1 Sphingobacteriales bacterium | reverse complement strand
TCATGGTAGAAACCGGTATGGAAAATGATGATATGATCGAGATCAAGTCGGGCTTGAAGCCCGGCGACGTTGTAGTAGTATCCGGAGCATATCTTTTGCATAGTGAATACATCTTCAAAAAAGGATCCGATCCCATGGCGGGACATCAGCATTAAAATTGTTTATTTATAGAACATGATCACGATAGCCACAGCTCAGCATCAAATCAACCTGAAAATCAACAACACGCTGAGTCGGAAAATCCACATATGGGCCGCGAAGCAGCTGCTCTAACTAATGATCAGTCCTTCAACCCTTTCGCACTACGATCCTCAAAAGGAGGTTTCGGAGCAAGTTTATATGGGGCAGACAGCATCTGCTTTTTGACTTCTTCAATAGCCCTTAGTAACTGCGGATCATTACCCCTGGCAAGTTGTGAAGGATCATCCCACACTTCAACAGTTGGTGATACACCTACACCTTCCCAGAACCATTTTCCATCCGGACCGTATAATCGTGCATCCGGCACCGTTATACCTCCGCCATCTATAAGTGTGTGACCTGTTGCGGGACCTACCAATATGCCCAACGTCCTTTCACCCACTATCGGCCCCATATTCATGGTTTTAAAGGCCCACGGAAAAGCATCTCCGCCGGAACCTGCCCAGCCATTGATAAGCATTACTTTCGGCCCATTATTTCCTTTACCCGGAATTCTGCTAATGCCTGCATTTCTCCATGCAATATTGTACAGGTTGGGGCGATTCAGCATTTCTATAAAACGATCACCAAGTTGTCCGCCTGCATTAAACCTTTCATCGATGATAAATCCTTTTTTATCCACCTGCGCATAAAATTGCCTCATGAGTTCTGTCTGGCCATCGCCACCAGTATTCGGCATATACAGGTAACCAATATCTCCATTGCTCAGTTGTTCAACTTTTTTCCGGTTGTTTTCGATCCATTCAAGATTTCTTAGTCTCCTTTCCTGCCCGGTAGACAGGGTTTCAATAACAACATCACGAGCACCCTGCATGGTAGGCTGGCTGTTCACTTTTAATAGTACCGTTTGCCCAGCAGTTCCCTCCATTGACGCATATGGATCAATGGAAGCATTTACCGGCCTGCCGTTGACAGCAAGTATATAGTCGCCTTCCCTTACATTTATTCCAGTTACATCGAATGGTGAACGAACCTCATTATCCCAGGCTGCGGGCTTAACAATCCGCTTTACCCGATATGCACCATTGGCCAGTTCCCAATCGATGCCGAGAAAACCATGACCACGATTGCTTGGCGTTTCGATGTCGCCACCCATTCTTGCATAGGTGTGCCCGGCAGATAATTCAGCGATCATTTCCTGCTGTATGTTCACAACATCCCACCTGGTAATAGCGCTTTCCATGAGCTCGCCATATTGTTTGCGCATACCGTTCCAATCAACCTGTTGCATGGAAGGATCATAAAAGAAATCACGGTATCTGCGCCATGTATCCTGGAAAATTTCGTTCCATTCCTCTTTGGGATTCACCACCATTTCCATCGCCGATGTGTTTAATGGTTTCTCCATTTTCTGATCAGGTGCAGGCTTGATTATAGCCAGTGAATTACCCTGCCTTACCACAATGGATTTTCCATCGGCCGACACAACAAACTCCGCCACATTGGCGATGATCTTTTTTTCCTCCCGCTTGTCAAGGTCATACATATATAGTGCAGGCATTTCACCTGTTGTACCGGAGTTCGGAAAGCGGTGGTAAATAATTTTCCCGTCCACCGCAGCGATATTTCCATAATTACCTGCAGGCATTGGTAAAACCTGGACCCTGGATTCAAAGGCTTCAGGTTTAACAGAGACTGTCTTTGATGACGCTGGTGGAGTTGAAGCAGGACTCGCAGGTTTATCTGATGCTACCGGTTTTTTCACTGCAGAATCAGTACTGATATTTACTTCGTCATTCCGCGCAACCAGCAGGCTTTTTGATGATGGGTCAAGGCTTGCATAGGCAATCTGTGTGGTATTTGGATAGATCCATGTGTTATCAAGATTGCTGTATAATGGCTGCAACTTACGGTCTGTCTGGAAGAATAGATATTTTCCTCCGGCATCAAAAACCGGATCTCCATCATTGTAAAATCCGGAAGTGAGCTGGTGTACTTTTTTCTCTGTAACGCTATAGGCAAATAAGGCTTTATTTAAATTACCGACCGCTTTACTATATGCGATCCAATTGTTGTCACCGCTCCAGCTCAATCGAAATCCCTGCAGCGCAGGATATGGTAGAATGTCTGTCTTGTCAATGGTGATAATGTCGCCAGTCGCGACCGTGAGTACCTGTATTTCCTGCAGGTAATTTATGTAGGCAATTTTTTTACTGTCTGGTGACCAGAACAACTGCCATCCCATTCCCTTATTGAAATTGGTGATCTTCTTTGAGGTACCCGACTGCTGCTCATACATCCATATTTCATATTCGCCGGATTTATCACTCCACCAGGCGATATGCTTTCCATTGGGCGACCATGACGGGCTTTGGTCAAAAGCACCACTGCTATTGGTAAGATTAAGCACCGGGCCATTTTCAGCAGGCAGACTGAATAATTCACCACGTGCTTCAACAACTACTCTTTTAGCATCAGGAGAAACATCTGTTGCAACCATTCTTGCAGCTACGTTTTCAACCTTAGGTAATAAAGTAGAGAAATCTGTAACTACATTAATCTTTACTTCCTGGTATTTATTAGTTGCCAAACTCAGCAGGTATAATTTCCCACCCGCTTCAAATACAAGTTCATCAGGGCCGGCACTCATATGGTTGATATCAACCTGCTCAAATTTTGTTACCTGTGTCCTTAGTTTTGTAGTAACATCATATTCCCAAATGTTACGTCGCTTATTCTTATCGATATCGCTAACATAATAGATTTTGTTTTTAACCCAGGCCGGTTTGCCGTCTGCTGCCGTATTTGAAGTAATGTTTTCTGCGGTAAGTTTCTTCAGATTAAATACCACCACATCCGATGTTAGTCCGCCCCGATATCGTTTGAATGGATAGTTTTCTGTGATCTTGCTCACATAGGCTATATTCTCACCATCCTGTGAAAAGCTGCCAAGTTCCCCATAAGGAAGGGGAAGTTTCTCTGGCAATCCTCCGTTTTTAGAAACGAGGTATAATTGGTTCACACTACCCACTCCGTTTTCACGAAGGGATGCTATAAGTACCTGGTTGCCGTTCGGATGCCAGTCCACTACCCTGTCTGTCATGGCGTGCCATGTAAGCCTTGTCGGCATTCCACCGATTACGGGTATCGTGTAGGCATCAGCGTTACCTCTGTATGTGGCCGTGAAGGCCAGTGTTTTACCATCTGGCGAAAACCGTGGAAAGGATTCTTCCCCTGTGGAAGATGTAAGTTTGATGGCTGTGCCGCCGGTTTTAGGAACCAGCCAGATATCTCCTCCATAAACAAAACTTATCTGTGTTGCAGACACATCCGGATAACGAAAAAGCCTGGCATCTACCTGGGCTGTCACAGTCATTTGTATACAGATGGCAATGGACAAAAGGGAAAGTCGCATGAGAAAAAGTTTAGTTTGAATGGATGGTCGGCAATATAGACATTACCTCGATATACTGGCAAATTTTGACATACAATTGAACCAATGGAAAACAGCAGTATTGATACTATTTTGGTTTGATTGATTAACAAACAGTTTGCCAACATCAGCACTGTAAGGGCTTTTATGCCTCCTAACGGACCCTCGCAATCACCATCTTTGAAGGTTCTTCCAGCCTTCAAAAAGTCCGGCTTTCAAAAAAGGCCATTGTGGAAGCGTAGCAAGTATCCGCAATTCTTCCGGAACGGAAGTTTCATTATCTAGAAATTTAAGGATCTTCTCCGGCCGGTTTTTTTGAAACAGGTGACTGAATATAATATCACCTTGAAGTGTATTGTTAGAAAGTATGTTCAGCAGCACACTGTCGTACCAATTAAACCTTGAAACATTGCCCGAAACCGAAAACGGATGGTTTGCTTTGGTTAACGACGTAATAATATCGCGCGTATCCTTTTGAATAAACCGAAAAGTGTATCCGGATGAAGCTTTTGTTCTTCCCCCTGCCGTACCGATGTTCAGTATATTTCCATTTTGCCGGTTAAACCTGTAATTGGTCATCGGGATCACGCCTGATTCTTCTTCAATAACCTCGTACTGCTGAATACCCATTGTTTCCCCGATATAATTTTTGAGTGCAATGTCGTAGTCATCCTCGTTTAATAATGCAGCAGTAAACAAGGTATATTCTACAAGTGCTTCCGTAGAGGACAGTGGCATCACGTAAACGAAGGTGGTTCCATGGCGTTGATCTGGCCGGAAATCCATCAGAGTTGCCTCCTCTATATTAAAACATGGTTCAGGTGTGCGTATGATCCACCCCTTAAAATGCTGCAGCAGGTAGTACTCACCGTTATTAAGCGCCGGCTTACCAAAAATTATACTATTGAAAATGTATCTGCCATAAATTTGATCACCATTTACGTAGACACAAGCACCATTAGTGGTATTCTCTATAGACTGTACTTCTCCGTGAATGACGTCGAATTCCGGGCAGGCTTCAATTTCAGACATACAGTATTGAAAAAAATCAATACCCCTGATCATTTTATAGGAATAGGGAGAAAGGTGGAGCAGGGATGAAAAAGACTGGCTGTGAAACCAGGCATGATTCCATCGGCGGTGGAGGATGTGTTCAAAAGGTCCCGGTTGGGTTTCCCAAAAGCACCAGGTTCTATCGTTCTGCTGCTTGCGTTCACGATCCACAAGCAGTATTTTTTTACCCTTCGACAATCCGGTTTTTTTCAGCTGCACAGCAAGGCTAAGGCCTGCACAACCCATTCCGGCAATGATATAATCGTAATGTTTCAAATAATTGCGAATTGCGGATTGCGCCTTCGGCGATTGGCGAATTGGCGAATTAACGGATTGGCGAATTGGCGGATTGGCGAATTGGCGGATTGGCGAATTGGCGGATTGGTGTACGGCTGATC
>JANMMA010000475.1:0-3142 GCA_031372815.1 Sphingobacteriales bacterium | reverse complement strand
GATAGAATTAAAATTCCACAATCACCCCAATAGTCGGCAATACACTGGAATCATTATTCTGCAGGATCAGGGGAATGGCGTTGCTGCCGTTTTGTTGGATGGGTTGGTTATCAGTGGTGAGGAATGCAGTATTGTCAGCATTGCGTTTGAAAGTGTACAGTGGTATGCCAGCGTTTTTGGAACCATACCAGTTTTGTACTTCGAGGAAAACGTCGACACTGAAATTGTTGAAGTTCCACTTTTTATCCAGCCTGATATCGCTTGCATTAAAGGCCCTTAATTCCAGGGTATTGGTCTGGCTATAATCATTAACGCCTGTGCCCAACGTGAGGTAGTTCAACTGGCTTTCATTCATATCGAAGGGTGAATATGGTGCTGCCCCCTGGAAGCGAACCTTGATGCCAAGTTCCCAGTTGTGATTAAATTTATATCCCACCGTGGTACTGAGTAGATGCCTGTTGTCCCAACTTGAACGTATATAGTTGTCTGTGATATCCGTAAATTCTGAGCGGTAGAAAGTGTAGCTTAAAATTCCAAAGAAGCGCTTGCTTAGCTTCTGTTGTGCGAAGAATTCAAACCCATAGGCCCTGCCTTTTCCTTCCTGTTCAATGGCTTCATTGCCAATGGCGCCAAAGTCAAGGCCTTTATTCGCAAGGCTAACCCCATCTAAAATGCTCACCGGGTAATTGCTGTATTTTTTATAAAATCCTTCCAGCGTCATCCGTGTGGAAATACTACGAAGCCATTCCACTCCGGCCACGTAGTGCGTGCTGCGAATATACTCACCCGGATTCGGTACACTGTTGCCGTTGATGATGTTTTGAAAGGCAAGTTGCTGAAAACTGGGTAGCCTGTAATACATGCCATAGCTGGCGCTCACATTCCACTCATCGGTAATGGCGAAGCTCGCACTGATACGCGGACTCAACTGCTTCAACGGATTGGCGACACTGTTCTCCAGGCCGTTTCCATCCATCCTCAAACCGGCACTTAGCGCCAACCGTTCATTTAGTAATCTTTTTCCCACCTGCACAAAAGCCCCATAGCGGAGAAAGCTGGTTTCCGTGGAACTGGCAAGAACCTCGGCTTCCTGGATCACATTTCCCTGATCATCGGTTAGTCGTGGCCGGTAGCGTTGAAAAAAATTATTGTCGAAGTCCACCCATTGTGCCGATGCTCCATAACTCAGTTTTAGTCCCGCGAGATTATGGGTGATGTCGAACCTTAATTTATTTTCCGTTTCCCTGCTGTTGATCCTCAATGTCAGGTCTTGTTCCTGGGGGTTCTCGTTGTCTTCATATTTATCTGCCTGGTTATTCAGCGTATTCCTGCTCAGGGAAAGGTTCCAGTATCCGTTCCGGATCAGTCGGCGTAACGTGGCACCAACCGTGTATGACCATTGATTGATCAATGGATTGCTATTGATGATATATAATTTTTCAGGTGTGGCTTCCTTGGGTGCGGCAAAGCTGAATTCATCAATAGACCCGATACCTAAAAAACTCAATGTGGTCTTGTTATCGATCTTGGTGGTGGTCTTAAACTGGAAGTCCCAATAGTTGGGTCTGATGGGCAGATCGATCACTTTAAAAAGGAACTGCAGGTAACTTCTTCTTGCACTGGCAATAAAAGTTGTTTTTTTGGAAACCGGCCCGTCGAAAGTAGCCGCGAGTTCAGTCGCGCTTAACCTGATATTCCCCTGCAACTTGTTAGGGTTGCCGTTTTTCTGTTTAAACTGAAACACACTGCTTAGGGTATTATCGTACTTCGCATCAAATGCTGAAGTGTTGAGTTTCACTTCTTCAATAAAACTTACGTTCAGGATGCCCTGTGGCCCGCCACCGCTTCCCTGCGTACTGAAGTGGTTGATGATAGGCACTTCGATGCCATCGAGATAAAAAACATTTTCGCTGGGCGCACCACCACGAATGATGATGTCGTTACGAAAACCTCCGCCTCCTGCACCACCGCCAACACCAGGGAGGGACTGGATCACTTTGCTGATGTCGAAATTACCACCCGGATTAGCTTTGATGTCTTCGGTGGTGAGTCGTTGTACACTAAGCGGACTTTCCAGGCTTGCTGCTTTTGCGGAAGTTTTACGACCATCTACCACGATCGTTCCTAGCTGACTGATGGCCGGCTCGATGTCGATATTCAGGTTGATTTCATTACCCGTGGTGACCACGATATTGGTCAGTGTTTTAGTCCGGTAACCGAGGGAACTGATCTCTATATTATAGGTTCCGGGCTGGATATTGCTAAAGCGAAAAACACCATTGGCATCACTGGTGGTTCCATTATTTCCCGGAACCAGCTTTATGGTGGCGCCACCAAGCGGCTGTTGGGAATTTTTATCGGTGATCGAACCACCCAGGCTGGCGGTATTCTGCGCCATCACCATAAGCGAGAGTAAGCTGCCCATAAAGGCCATCATCCATCGTTTCATAAAACGCTCTGCCATATATGCTATTTGGGATTCCACCGGTTAATTGGTCTGTGGATAAAAACGAAGAAACGAATGAATAGTTCATGTATCTCTCAGTTTTTTAAGCATATGGGTTGCCACAGGTAGATTTTTTTAATAGTCTTTTGTAGGCATCAGGATTGTAAACATCAGTAAGTAATTTTCACGTCAGGCGTACAGAATAAACTATCTTACTGATCATAACAATAGTCGCCACCAATAGTGATATTGCAGTCAGTTTTATAGCGTAAAAAATTTATGAAACTTTCTATAACCAACCTCACCAAAAAATACCCAAAGGGAAAACTTGGGCTCAATGAATTTTCCTTTACGGTTGAGAATGGGATTCTTGGATTACTTGGTCCTAACGGTGCCGGCAAGTCGACCCTGATGAAAATCCTCGCAACCATCTCCAAGCCCACCACCGGATCTATTACACTCGACGGCGTGGATATTGTTGAGCATCCAAACGAGATCCGAAAAATACTGGGTTACCTGCCACAGGATTTCGGCGTATATCCGAACCTGAATGCGTATGAATTCCTCGAATATATTGCGGCGATGAAAGGGGTAGGCGGACCAAGGCTGCGGCCACGCATCGAACAATTACTGGAAGGCGTTAATATGATTGAAGCTGCGAAAAAGCCCATCGGTACATATTCCGGTGGAATGAAA
>JANMMA010000469.1:0-7989 GCA_031372815.1 Sphingobacteriales bacterium | reverse complement strand
TTTCATTCCTTTGCCAAATTCGTTTTTTCTTTTGCCGCCATTATTTATTTCTCACCATTGTTCGGCCTGGTCAGCGCCTTTCTTGGTATACTTACGATCTGGCTTATTTTTAAATTTGACAAGCCACTGATTGAAAATCTGAACGCCACCAATGAAAAAGAGCATGTGGTTTCGGCAACACTGTTCGACAGTCTTTCAAATATTAATACAGTTATTACTTTACGTCTTGAAAATCAAATGAAGAACAGCCTTCTGCAAAAAATCAGGGATGTGTTTCCTCCCTTCCGAAAAAATGTAGTGATTAATGAATGGAAATGGTTTGTTGCGGATATGCTGGTGGCACTGGTATATTGCGTCATCACGCTGGGCTATGTAATGCAGCATTGGAGCCCTGACAAAGTGTTCATGGTGGGTGGACTGGTAACGCTGCTGGCCTATGTACAGCAATTCACCAGTGTATTTCATGATGTTGCCTGGCAGTATAACCAGATTATCCAATATAATAATGATGTTGACGCTGCACGCCCCATCAAAGATGAATTTGAAAGGCATCACCGCCCGGATTCACAGGCCGGACTTCCAGCGAACTGGGAAAATATTCGTTTGAGCAATCTCAATTATTCCCATAATAGATATTACCAATCGGATAACAAATCACACAGCCTGCATGATATCCACCTGGCATTAAAAAAAGGAAAGCGCATTGCCCTGGTAGGTGAAAGCGGTAGCGGAAAAAGTACACTTCTGGCTATTTTGAGAGGACTCTATGAACCTGAAAAAGGTTTACAATTATCCATCGATGATAAACATCTCAATGATCTTTCCCTGATTTCTGATACAGTCACCTTATTTCCCCAAGAGCCCGAGATATTCGAAAATACCATCCGGTATAATATTACTTTGGGATTACCTTTTGAAGAATCAGAGATTGATAGAATTTGCAAGGCCGCCCATTTTTCTGAGGTAATTAACCAGCTACCTTCTGGATTAGAGTCACATATCAAGGAAAAGGGAGTCAACCTCTCAGGGGGTCAAAAACAGCGACTCGCACTTGCAAGAGGAATCCTTGCAGCACAAAACAGTGACATTATACTTATGGATGAACCCACCAGCAGTGTTGATCCCAAAACAGAATTGCTGATTTACCAGCAGATGTTCGAAGAGTTTAAAGATAAGGTGATCATTTCTGCACTACACCGTTTGCACCTGCTTGCCTATTTTGACCATGTTTATGTTCTCGACAATGGTGAGATCGTAGCGAATGGAAACTTTGAAAACCTGAAAAAAAACAGTCCGCATTTTAAAGACCTCTGGAAACACCAGGAAGAGCAGCAGAAGAATATTTAAATGACTTCCAATACCGGGTCATCATGGGAAAACCAGTCACTGTTTGATGTTAACAACAAAGCACTTCCGGTGATAGAGGCATGTAAGAAATAATCAGCTGCCTGCCCTGCTTAATCTGTCATTAATCGCACTGCCAATTCCTTGTTCCGGAAATTTTTCGGCAATGATCAAATCCACACCAAGCTTGTCAATTTCGCGCAAAACAGAGAATAAATTACTTGCTGCTTCATGCAGGTTACCTGATGGCGACAGTACAAAATTATTTGAAACACCATGATACTCCTTCATAAAAGAAATGACGGCAATATCCTTTTCCTCATTCACAGCTACTAATTCATTAACGTCCCCTATTATCAATTTTGTTGAAGGAGCGTAATGGCTCTTCATCTGACCTGGCGTTTCAGGCTTTTTGTGCGATAAATTCACGACCGGTTCTTTTCCCGTAATTTTTCGTATGTCCTCCACCGTTACTCCTCCGATTCTATGTATTATGATTTTCCCGTCATCAAAACCTACAATCGTTGATTCCAGCCCAACCCTGCACAGGCCTCCATCCAGTATATAAGGTATTTTTCCACCCAGGCCTTCCAGTACATGCTCCGCAGAAACAGGGCTCACATAACCAAAAATATTTGCACTTGGAGCAGCCAGCGGGAAGTCAAGCATAGATAATAAATCGAGCGCCATGGGGTGGGATGGAATTCTTACCACCACTTTATCGCTTCCAGCGGTAACAAGATCAGGTATTATCCGTGACTTTGTCAACAGGTAACTCAATGGTCCCGGAGAAAAATGCCGGGCTAGTAATATGGCATCCTGTGGTATATCTGTAACATATTTTCCAATAGAAGAAAAATCTGGCAGGTGAATGATCAGTGGATTAAAACTCGGCCTTTGTTTGACCTCATAGATTCGCAGGACGGCTTCACTATCGAGGGCGTTGCCTGCAAGCCCGTATACCGTCTCGGTAGGCATGGCTACCAGTTCACCGGCCTGCAGCATATTCACTGCCAGCTTTACATCCTTTCCAATCCTGGTGATCATGTAATGGAAGTAAACAATTAATTCTTTGTTTCAACAGCGCGGTTCAGAATTGATTTGTCGCCGGTCATTTCCCAGTATATGAGAGATACCGGTATGATGCCTTTACTAAGGAATTCGTCCATAAAATCTTTCATGACAAAATTCCCTTCGTGCATTCTTCCATAGGCATCAATTAACCGGTCAATTTCCAATTTTCCAGTAACATAACTGGCTTCATAGCCCGGCTGCTGCAGGTAAAAATGTTCTTCCCATTGAATGGTTTCACTGTTCGCCGGGAGTAGGCCGTAAGGCACACCTTTAGACGCAAATTCTGCTGCTTCCTGGATATTAAGTTCCTGTCCGTGCTGGTATAGTCCGCCCAATCCTCTTGCCGCCCTGTCGGCCAACATGATCCACACTAGTTCTTCTGCCCTTGGCTTGTTGGCATAAAGACCGGACTGCCACATCAACTCTTCCATTGCAGTAGCAAGGCCTTCTGCCCTGCTGTCAAAAATATTATAAAGCGATGGTTTTTGTCGGATGATGCTTTCAACGGGTTCTATCTTCGCCCTTGCTTTGTCGATCCAGTGAAACTGGTGGCTTCGCATGGGCATCGGATCGCGATAATCTATCTCCAGAAAGAATCCTCTGAGTCCTTCCGCGGGCTGAAATTTCCCGATCTGTCCCATCATGGCCGGCTCCATATAATCTTTCACCGTCATGATATCCTGGTCTTTCAGAAAGGCCATAAATTCCTTTACGCCCTGGTGCATCATGGAGTCAAAACCGGCTGCGTTGCCGATTCTTTCGAGCCGTGGAAGTTTTCGGTTACGGTGTTCCGTTAGCCTTAGTGCTGCCTGCGATCTTGACAATTCCCTTTCCAGTAAAATCTTATAGTCATCATAATCATATGGCATCAAGTGAACATGCTTAAGGTTCCATGTATAGTTCTCCTTCCCTACCCCGGAGATCCCGGTTTTTTCGGCGGCATGTTCCTGAAGCCAGCCGGCAAATTCTACAGATGCTTTTTTAGCCTCTATTGCAGCGGTTGAAAGACCAGGATAGGTTGATGCAACAGTATCAGCAAATGCCTGGAGATCTATGGTTTGTTGATTGATGGTATTGATCCCTTTAACCCAAAGGTCTTTTGCATTTCCGGTCAGGTTAATTTTGGCTGCTTTGTATAAGGCAGGAGCAAGCCTGAGTTTTGCAGCAATTGTCGCCGCATCCTGTGCACTTAATGGCATGTTATAATCGGGTAATTCAATGGCACCGTGTGCATCCGGTCCTTCGCGTTCCGGAACGTCAGAAGGAGACGGATTAAACCACACATAATATGCAGGGTCCTTAGACCATGGCTGAATCACACGGTGGTCAAAATCAAGTCCGTTCATTTCTGCCCACACCAGGTACCAGTCCACTTGTTGCTTTACCGGCCACCCGGTAGTGTCCACGGCTGCCAACCGCGACCGCCACAAAGGGAGTTCGGCATGTTGTTTCTCCATTGCCGCTACCGAATAATCCGGAATGCCATCCTTCACCAATGGTGCCTGGAACACCCGCCAATCAAAGAATAGCTGAACAAGGTCGTTGTATTTAGACGTCTTTTTTACAGGAACGGTTTGGGTGTCCTGACAGGAAAAAATGGCTGCAGCAAAAATTACAATGATTACTATTCGTGTATACATTAACGTTATGTAAGATTAATGGGTGGTATGCGTTTCTGTTTGTATAGGCTTTCCGCAATGCGGACAAATTATGGTCTCGGATTTCCGGTGCTTCCTGATTTCTTCCAGGAACCCGGCCGTAATAATACCGGCAGGAAGGGCAAACATGGCAACGCCCGTAAGTGCAATGACTCCTGTCAACAGCTTACCGATGGGCGTTATTGGCACCATATCTCCGTACCCAATAGTAGTGAGCGTTACCACTGACCAGTACAGCGTATTGGGAATGCTTGTAAAAATCTTGGGATTGGCATTGTGCTCTGCAAAAAACATCAGGCATGCAGAAATGATGATAAGTCCTGTAGTCATTACTAATGCGATCATCAATTCCTGGAACCTGTTTTTAAAGATTCCGGAAATGACCTTGGTCGCCTTCATGTAGCTGGTAAGCCTGAATATCCTTAATAGCCTGATCAACCTCAGAAGCCTCAACTCACGCAGATCAAATACCAAAAGCGAAGTCAGATAAAATGGAAGAATGGATGCAAGGTCGATGAGGGCCTCCCAGCTGACCATATACTTCAATCTTCCCCAGAGCCAGTGTTGGTATCTTGGTTCATGGGTGCAGCTCCATACCCGCAGCAAGTATTCGATCGAAAAAATAACTACAGAAACCAGGTTGAAAGTCAGAAAAAAGGATTCGTATTTTGCATAGATCACTCGTTCTGTTTCCAAAATAACCGCAACCAGGTTTAGGAGAATGAGCGTAATGAGGAAACCGTTAAGCAGTTTATCCCATTTAGTGTCTCCTTCGGTTGGGTGAAGCAGAACGTGTACTTGTTTTTTGATCTTCCGGTACATGGCAGTTAGTATGCTGGGAATATAAATAAAAATTTGCTAATGGCTGTAATCAGGATGAAATATCGGGTGTAACCGATAAGGATTTTGATAGATCTGTTTGATAGGGCAATTATGTAATGGATGATATTTGACCATCTGATAAAGAAATAATAGCAAAATATGAAAAGATCCATGTTTTTACTTCTGGTCCTTGTTTCCGTAACCATAGGATGCAGCAAAAAAATTCATCAACAAAAACAATCCACTGTGACTTCGTCTACCTCGTTTGATAATACCCGTTGGAAGCTCACAAGACTACCAGGCGTTGATCCGCTGCCTGCAAAGGAAAAAGATGTTTTTATACAATTCAATGCTGCAGACAGTAGCTTTCGTGGCTATGCAGGCTGTAATAATCTGATGGGAAAATATACCCTGAACGGTAGTAAACTCACTGTTGGCCCTGCAGCAATGACCCGGATGATGTGTGGTCCTGAACAAATGAGCGTCGAAAACGGCTTTTCGAAAGCCATTGATGCCACCGATAATTATGTGATCACTGGTGACATTCTCGAATTGAGAAAGGGCATTGAAGTCATGGCATCTTTCACAGCCTTATACCTTAAATAAGTAGAATCGATTTAACAAAAGCAGGTTAACTCCTGCTTTTGTTGTTTTTTTGGCAGATGAAAAAAAGCTGGGCCCTTTCCATTCTGCTGATCCTGTTTTTTTGCGCTGAGAGTCGTGCACAGTCGCTCAAACCCGGTTTTGATGCCGTTGAGTACAACGATCTCCTGAACCTTGCCGACGTTCAGTATTTCAATAAAGATACAGTTTTACCCCGGTATAATTTACTGTACAGGTCGCCGGAAATGGGCCTTAAAAACCGTTGGGATCTTTGGCTTAGAGATGATAATGTTGCCGTTATCAGCATTCGCGGAACCGTGCAGGACGTTGCAAGCTGGCTGGAAAACTTTTATTCTGCAATGATCCCTGCAAAAGGCAGCCTTCAGATAAATGACAGTACAAGTTTTCCCTATCAACTGGCCGAAAATCCACTGGCTGCCGTACATACTGGCTGGACCATCGGTCTCGCTTTCCTTGGTCCGGATATCGTAGAAAAAATCAACAGTCTTAACCGGGAAAAACAAATTACAGAATTCATCATTTTTGGACATAGCCAGGGTGGAGCACTTTCCTTTCTAACTACTTCATACCTGTATTACCTACAGAAAAAAGGAGACCTTCCATCCAATTATTCTTTTAAATCATATTGCAGTGCTGCACCAAAACCAGGCAATTTATATTATGCCTATGATTATGACTTTATCACCAGGGGATCAAAAGCATTTACCATTGTAAATACGGACGACTGGGTCCCGGAAACTGTATTCACCGTACAAACAATCAAAGACCTGAACCCCGTAAATCCATTTACCAATATTGACGCCATTTTTGGGAAGCAAAAAATGCTTGTCCGCTGGTATTTAAAGGGCGCTTACAACAAAATGGATAAAGGAAGCAGGAAGGCCCGCGACCGGTATAAAAAATATCTCGGACAAAAATTATATCCCCTGATTAAAAAAAGTCTGCCTCAATTCAAAGAACCTGCGTATGCTGCCACCATGAATTATATGCGGGCAGGCGTTCCTGTTATATTGCAGACAGATTCTGCCTATCATGAAAAATTCAAGGGAACAAAAGAGAACATCTGGATCCATCACGGACTGGTACCATATATATACCTGGTCAATAAATTATTTGACCCGAAACAACCTACCCTGATGGGTAACTAATCCCAACAATTAAGAATCGTACCTTTATCGTGATGCCAATTCAACGCCGCCCGCCGGTTGACCGATTGATCCTAAAATATAATGGGGAAAAAGCAAACTTTGTATTCAGGACAATGGAAGAAATTGAAGGCTACCAGAAATCCTCTCCTAAAGCAACGCCGCCTCACAGGCATAATTACTACACAATCATCTGGGTGAAAAAAGGAACCGGTGTTCACACCATAGACTTCAGAAGGTACGATGTAAAGGCGGACACCATTTATTTCCTGACGCCGGAACAGGTCCACGACCTGCAATTGGAAAAGGGCGCTGTAGGCTATGTGTTGCTATTTACACCCGACTTCACCAGTGAGTACGGCCTATCCTTGCAATTCATTGAAAACACCGGATTCTTTTTCCGTTGTGACGACCTTGCGCCGTTCAACATTCCTGCCGGTGTTGATTCCAATAACCTGGAGCACCTTGTTTATCACATCAGGGATGAATTCATAACTGCATCAACCTATTATCTGGATGCTATAGGCTCGTGGCTCAAACTATTCCTATTGGAATGTAAAAGGTTGTCCATGCAGGTAGAACCTGTTCCGGAACCCAGGACCAGTACAAAAGCTGTACTCGTAAAACAATTCAGGGACCTGTTGGAAAATCATTATAATGCCTGGCATAAGGTGGCAGATTATGCCCGTGAACTCCATATCACTCCCAATTACCTTAACGAGGTTCTCTCCGTTGAAACAGGTACATCAGCCAAAGATTTTATTTTGGACAGGATCATGCTGGAAGCCAAACGCTACGCAGGCTTCGCGGAACTCAGTGCAAAAGAGGTCGCTTATACGCTTGGCTTTGAAGACCCCAGCCACTTTAGCAAACTCTTCCGTCAACACCAACAGAAAAGTTTTACCCAATTCCGGGAGGAAACCCGTAAAAAATACCAGTAAGCCCTTTATTTCTCAATTGCAGAGGTAAACCATTTCGGTAATTTTGGTGTTTAAACATCAAATTAATTCTTATGTCAACATTAACAGCACCAACAGCAACTACAACATGGACGATAGATGCATTTCACAGTGAAATTCATTTCAAGGTAAAGCACCTTGTAATCACTACAGTAACGGGAAAATTCAAGGAATTCAGCGGTGAGGTGGAAACCGACAATGACGATTTCACAAATGCCAAAATAAACTTTACAGCTCAGACCAACAGTATCGACACGGGCGCTGAAGGAAGGGATACTCACCTCAAAGGTGCAGACTTTTTTGATGCAGAGAAGTATCCGGAACTGTCATTCAAAAGTACTTCCTTCACTAAAAAAGGTGAAG
>JANMMA010000468.1:0-8605 GCA_031372815.1 Sphingobacteriales bacterium | reverse complement strand
CCGGTTGGGTGAAGTGATGAAATGTACCATTCTTGCACGATATGAGAAGACTCCGGTAGATAAACTTATTGGAACGATGGTGGCGGAAAGAGCCTGTGATGTGATCTGTCTGCTGCTGGTGATTTTTATTACCATTGTTTTACAGATCAATGTTGTGGGAGAATATGCCTCAGTTGAACTCAGGAAACTGTTCATGACAAAAGCGGGGAACTTCAACACCACCAAGTTGCTGACCGTTATGGGCATTTTTATACTGGCGATTGTTGTTTTTCGATATATTTTGAACAGATTCAGTCACATCCTTATTATCGAAAAAATCAGGAAGATCATTCGAGGTATCTGGGAAGGGCTCACCAGTGTAAGGTTTGTAAAAAGAAAAACCGCATTTGCGCTGCACACTATTTTTATCTGGGCCATGTACCTGATGAGTATCCGAATTGGATTTTATGCCATGGATGCGATAAGTCACCTCGGCATTCGTCCTTCATTCACCATTCTGTCATTTGGCAGCCTTGCAATGATTGTAACACAGGGCGGGATCGGCGCTTATCAGCTCGCTGTTCAAAAAACGCTGTTACTATACAATGTAAGTGAAGTCGATGGACTTGCCTTCGGCTGGCTGCTTTGGATCGTCCAGACGATCATGGTGCTTGTTGTTGGAATCTTTTGCCTGATCCTGTTACCACTGGTAAACCGTAAAAAAAATGAAAGTCATCTCACACATCCTTAAAAAAATTTGTTCAGGCGATCAACTCAATGCCATGCGTGATCAATGGAAACAGCAAGGTAAAAAGGTTGTTTTTACCAATGGATGTTTTGATATCCTCCACCGTGGCCACCTGGAAATTCTGAATACCTCGGCGAGTTTTGGCGACATACTTGTTGTGGGCATCAATTCCGATTCCTCCGTAAAAAGGCTTAAGGGCGACCATCGACCTGTACATGATGAAGGCTTCAGGAGTCAGATGATGGCTTCGCTTGAAGTTGTTGATGCTGTCTGCCTGTTCCATGAGGACACTCCTGAACAACTGATCCGCCAATTACAGCCAAACGTCCTGGTCAAAGGCGGCGACTATACCATCTCACAGATTGTTGGTGCGCAAGAGGTCATAAGCCACGGCGGAGAAGTGAAAATAGTTCCACTGGTCAGCGGCTATTCAACAAGTGCACTCATCGAAGCCATCCAACGCCTTTGACGTTAGAATAATGAATATTTAAGGAGTCTTACCTTTATATGAACCTATTGCTGCATGGCTAAAAACACTAAAATAATTCCACGTGATATAAGTTGGCTCGCTTTTAATGCCAGGGTGCTGCAGGAGGCAGCTGATCCCACTGTGCCCCTGAAGGAAAAAATGAAATTTCTGGGAATCTTTTCCAACAACCTGGACGAGTTCTTTCGGGTACGGGTAGCCGCACTTAAGCGCATGATGAAAATCGGTGCAACGGCAAACATGCATGTGGAAGAATCGCCACAGGATATACTGGATAAGATACAACTGATTGTACTACAGCAACAAAGTGAGTTCTCCCGGATCTGGCAATCTATCCTGGAAGACCTGCGAAAAGAAAAGATCTTCCTGGTAAATGAGAAAGAGCTTAATAAGGAACAGGTGGAATTTGTCAATAATTTCTTCGACGAAGAAGTAAGATCTAATGTGATTCCACTGATGATTGAAAATATCCCTTCCCTACCCTACCTCCGCGATAAATCGCTTTACCTGGCGGTGGTTATGGCAAAAAAGAATACTGCCTACAAAAGGAAGTATGCGCTCATCGAAGTGCCCACCCGCGCGGTACCGAGGTTCGTGATTTTACCGGACGGTAAATCAGGCGAAAAATATATCATCCTGTTGGAAGATGTAATCAGGTTCTGTCTCCCAAGGATATTCTCCTATTTCGACTATGATGAATTTTCCGGCCATGTAATTAAGGTGACCAAGGATGCAGAATATGACCTGGATTATGACGAGACCACTACGTATACTGCTAAGATCGAGAAAGGCATTAAGAATCGGCGAAAAGGTAAAGCGGTCAGGTTTATATATGATAAAGAGATTGATCCGGCACTGCTGGAATTCATGATTGGTAAGGTTGGCCTGAGCAAAAAAGATCACCTGATTCCAGGCGGAAGGATACATAATTTCAGGCATTTCATCGACTTTCCGAAGCAAGTATTTGTATCCACATCGGCCCGCAAAAAACCCTTTATTCATCCCCAGTTTGCCAATACTTCAAGGGTTACTGATGTGATTTTGGAACAGGATGTAATGTTGCACTTTCCGTATCATTCTTTTAATCCACTGATCGACCTGTTGCGCGAGGCAGCCATAGATCCGGATGTCACTACCATTAAAATTACGGCTTACCGCCTGGCAAAACATTCCAAGGTAGTCAATGCCCTGGTCAATGCCGTAAGAAACGGAAAGAGCGTCACGGTCATGCTCGAGTTGAGGGCAAGGTTTGATGAAGAAAATAACCTGGCTTTCAAAGAACAACTTGAGGAAGAAGGGGTGAAAGTGCTGATTGGGATTCCGAACCAAAAAGTGCATGCTAAAATTTGCCTGATTCGAAAACGTTCAGGAATCCAAACCATACATTATGGTTTTATCAGCACGGGGAACTTCAATGAGTCTACAGCCACCATTTATGGTGACCACTGCCTGCTCACCGCCAATCGTCATATTATGGCAGACGTGAACCGTATTTTTTCTTATCTGGAAAAACCAAAGACCGGCAGTAAGCACCTTCGGCTGGCACAAACACTGTTTTTGTCGCCCACCAATATGCGACGTAACCTGCTCGCCCTTATTAATGCCGAGATAAAACAGGCCATGGCTGGGAAGAAAGCAACGATCACCATAAAGATGAATTCATTGTCTGACGACATCCTGATACAGAAACTATACGATGCAGCCACAGCGGGTGTAGACATTAAAATGGTTGTCAGGGGAATTTTCTGTGCAGTAACTGATATCAAGAAATTCAAGAGCCCGATGTATGCAGTAAGTATTGTGGATGAATACCTGGAACACGCCAGGGTGATGGTGTTTCATAATGGTGGGAAAGAGAAAGTATTTATTTCATCGGCCGACTGGATGGTGCGCAATCTTGATCACCGCATCGAGGTGGCCTGTCCAATAACAGATCCTAACATCAAAAAGGAACTCCGTGATATCCTGGAGATACAACTCTGTGATAATGTAAAGGCACGGTTATTATACAATAAGCTCGGGAATGAGTATGTTCCGACAGAAGGTAAAAAGGTGAGATCACAAATTGAAACATATCAATACCTGCTGTCTAAAACAATAAACAAACTCCCAAAACAAGGCGACGTATTATAATTACTGACATTTGTGGATTAATCAAATGGTCCATCCCACCGTTTCATGATAATATTGATGTTAAATACCTGAATTGAGATTAGCCGCCATTGATATCGGAAGTAATGCCGCAAGGTTATTGATCACAGATGTTCTGATCATGGATTCGGGTAAACCAGAATTTATCAAACTCAATTTGGTTCGTGTTCCCTTAAGGCTTGGCTTTGATGTTTTCGAAAGCGGGGAAATATCGAAAGACAAAACCAACATGGTCTTGCAGACCATCAAAGCCTACAAACACCTGATCACTGCATACGGCGTTAAACACATCAAAGCCTGTGCAACTTCTGCCATGAGGGACGCCACCAATTCAGAAGAGATCATCCGGAAAGTGAAATTGGAAACGGGCATAGAAATAGAGGTAATTACTGGAGATAAGGAAGCCAGCCTGATTTATGAGAATCATATTGCTGAAAATATGAACAAGGAAGATTCCTATCTCTACATCGATGTGGGCGGTGGCAGTACCGAACTTACTTTTTTCAGCGATGGTAAACTTGTATTCAAAAATTCTTTTAATATCGGCACGATCAGGATATTGAAAAATATGGTTTCAGAGCAGTCCTGGGATAAAATGAAAGAAACCTTAAAGTCTGAAATAAAGCAATTCAGACACATCACCGCTATAGGCTCTGGTGGTAACATCAACAAGGTATTTTCAATGTCCAAAAGAAAAGAAGGAAAACCTTTATCCCTGGACACCCTCAGGGATTATCACAAAGAGCTCAGCAGTTTTACTGTGGAAGAACGCATGAGCATCTACAAGTTGCGTGAAGACCGTGCCGACGTAATTGTTCCTGCATTGTTGATCTACATAAACGTAATGCGATGGGCAGATTGCACAGACATTTTTGTTCCCAAAATCGGACTTGCAGACGGTCTGATACATCATCTTTACGAAGAGATCATGAAATTCTAGTATCTCTATCCTTTTTACCTATTTTCGTTTTGTTAGCTATTAAACATCAATACCAAGCCTTACTGTATGAGTGTAAACAGGGAGATTAAAAGGATTACCACGCATACCCTGATGATGATGAAATCAGAGGGACAAAAGATCAGCATGCTGACGGCATATGATTATTCCTTTGCAAAAATTATCGATGAGTCGGGGATCGATGTGATCCTGGTGGGCGATTCCGCCAGCAATGTCATGGCTGGTCATGAAACCACTTTACCCATTACCCTTGATCAGATGATATACCATGCGCAATCTGTAGTGAGGGGTGTAAAGAGGTGTCTTATCGTTGTTGACCTTCCTTTCGGTGCCTATCAGGGAAATACAAAGGAAGCACTCGCCTCTGCTATTCGTATCATGAAAGAAACGGGAGGCCACTCTGTTAAACTCGAGGGAGGTGATGAAGTATTGGAAAGTATCAAGCGGATCATTTCTGCAGGCGTTCCAGTCATGGGTCACCTTGGACTTACGCCGCAGAGCATTTACAAATTTGGTACTTACCAGGTCAGGGCCAAGGAAGATGCAGAAGCAGCAAAACTTAAAGCTGATGCTTTAAAACTTCAGGATGCAGGATGTTTTGCCATCGTTCTTGAAAAAATTCCAGCTGAACTTGCGAGGGAAGTATCTGAAAGCCTGTCTATTCCTACCATCGGCATTGGTGCGGGAGGGCATTGTGACGGACAAGTACTGGTTATGCATGATATGCTGGGCATCAATCACGAATTTAAACCGCGTTTTTTACGTCAATATGCCAACCTTTATGATACTATCAGTGGTGCTGTGCGGCACTATATTGATGATGTAAGGTCAGGCGAGTTCCCAAACGAAACAGAACAATACTGATTGTTATTTTGCATTTTTCAACGCCGCAAGAATGTCTGCATCAAGGATATCATACATCACGAGGCCCTGAGCACCTTTTGACATTTTCAGGTAGAGTGTCTTACAGTCCACCGGCGCAGTAATGGTCTGGTTAACTTTAACCTTATCATAATGCTGATTCTTCATGCTCTTCTTTTGTTGCTGAAGAATTTCAAGGGCAGTTTTATACTCTGCATTGATATCGCCATTGTTGGTGATTTCCGAAAAGATAGCAACATTGTCCTGTTGTGTATTATTATTACTTAGATTGAGGATCTCGCAGGCACAAACTTTTGATTTATTCTTTTCGCTTTTTTGAGTCGAAGGGAATGTTTGTACAGTAGCATTCGATTGCTCAATGGCGCGTTCTGCTGCAACAAGATTCAGATAAGTGAAGTTGAAGGGAGAAGCGTTTTTTTCTCCTGCGGTTGAGGCAAATGCCATCAACATGAAAGACGCCTTCATCATGAAGGTGAGGATTCGTGGGTACATGATCAGAGGTTTAATCAGTTAAACAATTCGGCTTTCATAGAACTGATTAAGGACTGGTCACAGAACAGATTTAATATCTTCCGCAGTGTTCTTTTTGCATTCACTGCAGGTGTTTTCTACTGTTTCCTGACGTAAAGTAACTACGTATATTTCACATTTCCGAGTGGTTTTTAACTAAATTTGTGGACACCTATGCTGACAAACTGATATTCAGTGTGGTATGTTTAAAAAATAATTTATGAAAGATTTTCTCGAACAGCTCAATATATCTTCGCATAATCACGGAATGTCTACAGGCCTTCACTGGCTTGGTTCTTCAGGTGAATCAATTACCTCAGTTTCTCCCGTTGACGGTCAACCGATTGCATCTGTTTTTACAGCTGACAGGCAGTCTTATGATGCCGTAGTTAGCAAAGCTGAAGAGGCATTTGTTGAATGGAGAAAATGGCCCGCGCCAAAACGCGGCGACATTGTACGCCAGGTCAGTAACAAGCTGAGGGAGTTCAAGGAACCGCTTGGAAAACTGGTTTCCTGGGAAATGGGTAAGAGTCTGCAGGAAGGCATGGGTGAAGTGCAGGAGATGATTGATATCTGTGATTTCGCGGTAGGCTTGTCCAGGCAATTATATGGTTTAACGATGCACAGTGAACGTCCGGGTCACCGTATGTATGAACAATGGCACCCGTTGGGTATCACTGGTGTTATTTCCGCATTCAATTTTCCCGTCGCCGTGTGGAGTTGGAATGCTGCCCTTGCCTGGGTCTGCGGTGATGTATGTGTATGGAAGCCATCTGAAAAAACGCCACTCTGCGCTATTGCGTGTCAGAAGATCATATCGGAAGTATTCCGTGAAAATCAGGTACCCGAAGGCGTTAGTTGCATTATTATTGGAGGAAGGGAAACCGGTGAGTGGCTGGCCAACGATCATCGCATTCCGTTGATCTCAGCAACCGGATCCACCAGGATGGGTAAAGCTGTTAGTGCTGCAGTGGGTGGCAGACTTGGAAAAAGCCTGCTTGAACTGGGTGGGAATAATGGCATCATCATTACCGCCGATGCGGACCTTGATATCGCTGTCATTGGTGCAGTGTTCGGGGCGGTGGGAACTGCCGGACAACGATGCACCTCTACACGGCGCCTGATCAACATGAATCAGTATATGATGCTTTCCGCGCAAAACTCGTACAGGCCTATAAACAACTTAAGATTGGAGACCCATTGGATACTGCACATCATGTTGGGCCACTGATTGATCAGGATGCCGTTAAAATGTATCAACGGGCGGTAGAACAATGTCGTGCTGAGGGCGGTACATTTTGTGTTGAACCCGGAATTCCGCAGGGAAAACAATATACCAGTGGTTGTTATGTGTTTCCCTGCATCGCGGAAGTGGAACCTTCTTTCAACATCGTTAGGCAGGAAACTTTTGCCCCCATATTATATATTATGAAATACCACACTATTGAAGAAGCCATTAATATACAGAACAGTGTACCACAGGGGCTTTCATCTTCTATAATGACACTGAATATGCGGGAGGCCGAATATTTTCTTTCTGCCGAAGGCAGTGACTGTGGTATTGCAAACGTTAATATCGGCACCAGTGGTGCTGAAATCGGCGGCGCTTTTGGGGGTGAGAAAGAAACCGGAGGTGGAAGGGAAAGTGGAAGCGATGCATGGAAGATCTATATGCGCAGGCAAACAAATACCATAAACTATTCTACAAAACTTCCACTCGCCCAGGGTATAAGGTTTGGCCTGTAGCAGAATATGCAAAAAACTCCCAAAAATGGATGAAGGGCTATAGCGTACGGCCTTCAAGTCTTACTTTTGCTGTTAAACCTAAATTTTCAATGATTTTACGTCTAGGATTATATATTTCGGCCGCATTCTTCCTGTCCCTTTCAGCCATGTCACAGAATTCCCTAAAGGAAGTTCCTAAAGGTTGGCATTTACTGGACCTGAACAAAGATGGCGTCTATGGCATCGGTGTGGAAAAAGCATATGAAACCATTCTCAAAAACAAGAAACCAAAGCAGCAGGTAATTGTAGCCGTGATCGATTCAGGCGTTGATACGGCTCATGAGGACCTGAAGGAAATTTTGTGGGTAAACCCGAAAGAAGTTCCCGGAAATGGAATTGATGACGATAAAAATGGATATGTAGATGATGTCCACGGATGGAATTTTCTTGGCAATAAAGATGGTCGTAACGTCACCAAAGACAGCTACGAAGCAGCGAGGATATATTATTCTTACCGTAAGAAATATGCTGATAAACTACCCGATAGCACCACGCTGAGTCTGGTTCAACGCGCACAATTCAGGATGTACCTCCGCGCTAAGGACCAGATCGAAAGTCAGGCAAAGGAATCTGCCATGATTGTAATGATTCTTAAAAATATTGTAGAAAAGCTGCCTGCAGCAGACAGTATCCTTCGAAGTGCGTTGGTCAAAGAAACCTACACTGGTGATGAGCTGCTGCCATTTAAGCCCACAACATCAGAGCAAAGCAAATCCAAAAATGTTATGCTGGGATTGTTTCAGCAAACGCAGCAGATGGATGTTACCAATAAGCAATTGATTAACGACATCACCGAGTATTATGGCGGTGAAAAATCGAAAGTCGATATGCTTGACAAAGAGCCGGAAGATTACCGTGGAAAAATTGTAGGGGATAATTATAATGATCCAGGCGACCGTTTTTATGGTAATAATGATGTAATGGCGGGAGATGCGTCCCATGGAACACACGTGGCGGGAATCATTGGCGCAGTCCGGAATAATGGTAAAGGGATAAATGGCGTGGCGGATAATATACGTATCATGCCTATCAGGGCGGTTCCTGATGGGGACGAACATGATAAGGATATCGCAAACGCAATTCGTTATGCCGTTGATAATGGCGC
>JANMMA010000453.1:0-2119 GCA_031372815.1 Sphingobacteriales bacterium | reverse complement strand
TGGCTCGCGAGGCATATTTCAATTCCTGTTCTTGTCTTACGGGAGGCCGCAAACCGTGTGGGACAGGGTGACCTGACGCAAAGGATAAAAAGTATTTCAAGGGATGAAATCGGGGATCTTGGAAATGCATTTAATAAAATGGTGGATGACCTTGCCAGAACACAGGAAGAATTGCGGGCTGCCAATGCTAAAATGGCCATTGCAAATCAGTCGTTGGAAAAAGCCATCGACGATCTGAAAGCAACACAGGAACAATTAATCCAGGCTGAAAAAATGGCCTCCCTCGGCCAGCTCACCGCGGGCATTGCCCATGAAATCAATAACCCGATAAACTTTGTTTCTGCCAATATCCAGCCCCTTAAAGATGATATGGCTGATATCATAAAAATAGTCCGCCAATACGAAGAAGTAATAAAAGAAAACAAACTGGAAACAGCATTTTCCAGTGTTAATAAATTCAGGGAAGAGGCAAATATCGAACTTTCACTAAAAGAAATTAATGACCTGCTTAATGGAATGGATGACGGTGCAAAACGCACAGCGGAAATCGTTAAAGGGCTTCGCAATTTTTCGCGCATGGACCAGAATGTACTTAAAAAAGCAAACCTCAATGAAAGCCTTGATTCAACCCTTGCGCTACTGCACAGCATATATAAAACCCGTATTGACATCGAGAAGGACTATGGCGATATCCCGGACATTGATTGTTTCCCGGGACAGATTAACCAGGTCTTTATGAATATACTTTCAAATGCTATCCAGGCGATTTCACAGGAAGGAGTAATAAAAATAAAAACCTGGACAGCCGGTAACATGGTAAAAATATCTTTGAAAGATTCCGGAGCCGGCATGACTGACGCAGTCAGGAAAAAAATATTCGATCCCTTCTTTACCACAAAAGATATCGGGAAGGGCACCGGGCTCGGACTTTCTATTTCGTACGGCATTATTGAAAAACATAATGGGGAAATAGAAGTTTTTTCAAAGCCTGGTCATGGTACAGAGTTTATTATTAGTATTCCAATTGAACAAACTATAACCCGCTAACAATGGAACAACCAAAAAACAAGTATAATGTTTTGTACGTGGACGATGAGATCAATAACCTGAATTCCTTCAGGGCGGCCCTTCGAAGGCATTATAACATATTTACGGCAATCAGTGGTGAGGAAGGTATCCATATCCTTGCGGAAAATGATATTCATGTAGTAGTTACCGATCAACGCATGCCCAATATGACCGGTGTACAGTTCCTGCAACATATTCCCGGCGACCAGGATAATATCCGGATTATACTAACTGGATTCAGCGATATGGAATCCATTATTGAAGCTATCAACACCGGGAAAGTATACAGATATATTACCAAACCTTGGGATAAAGAGGAATTAAAGATTACCATTGATAATGCTGTGGAGACCGTTTTGCTTAGACGCAACAACAAGATCCTAATCCATGAATTACAGGAATACAATGAACAGCTTGAACAAAAAGTAGTGCTAAGAACATTGGAAATAGAAAAGCAAAAAGAAGAAATTGAACAAGCAAAAGCCCAGTCAGATTCTCTGTTGCTCAATATTTTACCGGTTGAAATAGCCGAAGAACTTAAAAGAGTTGGCAGATCATATGCCAGGAAACATAACGAAGTGAGCGTTTTGTTTGCGGACATAAAGGGTTTTACCCCCATTGCAGAGAAACTCCAACCCGAAGAATTGGTAACCCTGCTTGACCAGGTATTCAGCGCCTTCGACAATATCATTGATAAGTATGGAATGGAGAAAATTAAAACAATCGGAGACTGTTACATGTGTGCAAGCGGCCTGCCAATGGCAGATAAAGAATGTTCATTGAAAGCTGTTTTGGCAGCTGTTGATATGCAGGCATTTGTTGAGGATTTCTGTCATCCCGACAAGCTCGGAACTCTTCCCTCCTTTAAAATAAGGATCGGGATTCATACCGGCCCTCTTGTTGCCGGTGTGGTAGGACTCACAAAATTCGCATATGACATATGGGGAGATACGGTAAACCTGGCCTCACAAATGGAACAACATGGTGAAGCCGGGAAAATCAATATTTCAGAGAATACATTCGAAAAGATCAACGGATTATTCCAGACCAG
>JANMMA010000450.1:0-3727 GCA_031372815.1 Sphingobacteriales bacterium | reverse complement strand
TGTACAATTATGATATGGCGCTTTTTTACACAAAAGCTGTCAATGATTTTGCCAATGATCAGCAACCTGATGGCGGTATAACTGAAATCGCTCCATACACTGGCATTGCCGATCGTGGGTACGGCGGTGAATCAGGCCCTTTAGGCTGGCAATTGGCTTTCCCTTATCTGCAGAAACAATTGTACGACTACTATGGCGATAAAAAGATCATCGCACAGAATTATGCAGCATTTGTTAAGCAAATGGATTTTCTTCAGTCCAAAGCCATCAATGGGTTGTTTCACTGGGACATCAGCGATCATGAAGCAATTGATCCCAAACCCGAAGCATTTTCTGCGTCTGTTTTTTATTTTCATCATGCCTCACTTGCTGCAGAATTTGCCGCTATACTTTGTAAAAAAGAAGACTCCGTTAAATTTGCATCACTTGCAAATGAAATCGCTAATGCTATTGTAAGCAAGTACTATATTCCCGGAACCGGCCGCTTTGATAATGCAACACAGTCTGCACAGCTATTTGCATTATGGTATAATCTTTCTCCTGACAAAGATGCTGCCATTAAAGTATTGCTGCAGGAATTTGAAAGACATAACAATCATGTTTCAACGGGCATCTTCACTACAAAAATGTTGTTTGATGTGTTGCGTGAAAATGATATGAACCAATTGGCATTTACCATTGCTTCACAAAAAGAATATCCCGGCTGGCTGCACATGATCACCAGTGGAGCCACTACCCTATGGGAAACCTGGAAATATCCTGATAGTGCTCCTTCACAAAATCATCCTATGTTTGGTTCGGTTGATGAATGGTTTTATAAATCACTGCTTGGCATCAATGCGGCTGCACCGGGCTTCAAAAAAATCATCATTAAACCGCAGCCTGTGAATGAAATAAAGTGGGCAAAAGGAAATTATAAGTCCGTATATGGCATCATCATCAGTGAATGGGCAAAACAAGATAATTCATTCAACCTTAATGTAACAATACCGGTAAATACCACAGCAGAAATATGGTTGCCTGCTCTGGATACGGATGTTATCACAGAAAACGGCAAATCCGTAAAAAATCTGGATGATATTAAACTGTTGCGATTTGAAAAGGGCCACGCTGTTTTTTCAATTGGCTCTGGAAGCTATTCTTTTGTTGTGAACAGTCATTTATGAAACAATTATCACTAGTTGCAGCTTTCTCATTTGTTATATTGGCCGGTTCTGCACAAAAGAAAGGCACGTTGACGATTACATATCTATCTACCGTGGAATCTTTGCAAACCCGTGTCACTCCTACATGGTATGGCAATGCCAAATTTGGCATTTTTATTCATTGGGGTTTGTATTCTGTACCAGGTTGGGCCACGCCTATCGGTACACCGGATAAAGTTACGGACTGGGAGTTTTTCTATACAAATAATCCATATGCAGAATGGTATTTGAACAGCTTACGTATAAAGGGATCGCCTACGGAACTTTACCATAAAAAAAAATTCGGCGCTGGTTTTGATTACTATGATTTCAGCAAACAATTTTCGGAAGGTGTGAAAAACTGGAAAGCAGAAGAGTGGGCATCCTTGTTTAAGGCTGCAGGTGCCAAATATATTGTCATCACTTCCAAACATTCTGATGGCTTCACGTTGTTTCCCAGCTCAGTACCCCATCCATTGATGCCAAAAGAAAAAATTAATTCACCGACTGATCTGGTTAAAAAACTGGAAATAGCGGCAAGGTCGACTGGTCTGAAATTTGGGGTGTACTATTCCGGCGGGCTCGACTGGTCCTTTGTACACAGTCCCATAACAAAAATATGGCCTGATTTATTTGAAAATATCCCAAAATCAAATGCATATTCAGCGTATGCAGATATGCAACTTTACGAAATTATTCATAGGTATAAGCCTGATATTTTATGGAACGATATATCCTATCCTGTTAAGGGTGATATGCCAGGAATTTTGGCAGAACTATACAATACGAATCCCGATGCTGTAATAAATGACAGGTGGAGGCAATTCCCGCAACTTACGAATTTTGATACACCGGAGTATGTAGTCTATGATTCCATCAGCAAACGCAAATGGGAATCTTGCCGGGGCATAGGTTATTCCTTTGGATATAACCGCATGGAAGACGGAAAGCAATTTTTATCTTCGGACCAGTTGATAGACATGCTGATTGATATCGTTAGTAAGAACGGAAATTTTTTGTTGAATGTTGGTCCGATGGCGGATGGTACTATTCCGGCGGCTCAGGCAAACCGGATTTTTGAAATGGGGAAGTGGTTACAGTTAAACGGTGAAGCTATCTATGATACAAGGCCCTGGTTAAAAGCAACCGGTATAACCGGGGATTCAGTGCAAGTTCGATTTACACAAAACGATACTTCCTTATATGCGATTTTGTTAGGTGAGCCAAAAACGAATACCATTAAACTTCCTTTCATTACGACAACTCAAATCACCAGTATTACACTTTTAGGATACAACAAAACATTAAAATGGAAGCAGGAAGGGAATACGATCATTATACAATATCCGAGCGATGCCAAATTAAAATATGCATATTCGTTCAAAATCACACCAAAGGCATATTTGTAAAACAAGAATTCTACGTGCGAAATTTCATAATCTTGGTGTACTAGTTTTAAACGGTTTATCGAAACTATTGGCTGCACGGGTCTTAAGTTTTCTTCGAAAAACTTTGTCACCGGCCGTTACATACATAATATTAAAATCAGGGCCGCCAAAACAAAGATTCGAAGTCTGGTTGTTTGAAGGAGGCGCAGGCATGATGGCAACAACTCTTCCAAGTGGATCCATGATCTGAATGCCGATTCTCGTGGCGATAAAAATTCTTCCCGTTGTATCACATTTCAAACCATCTGACCAGGCGTTTTCTTCGCTATCGGGAACATGCAGCCATCCGAATTTTTGTTTATTTGTCAATGTACCATCAGGTTTAATCTTATAAGCCCAAACCCAATGACTAGCAGATTCGGTTACATATAGCTGTGACTGGTCTGGAGATAGTGTACAGCCATTGGGAAACTTCAAACCATCCTCCACGGTTTCTTTTCTCCCATCAGCTCTCACCAGAATAAGTTTTCCTTTGGGCTGCACGCCATCAGGTGCAGTAACATAAACATTACCGTTATAGGCAACTACAAGATCATTTCCGGAGATGCTATCTGCAAGTTTGATTTCATTTTTATTTGCGCCATATTTCAACACCTGTTTTGCTCCCCCTGCAGCGGTATACATTACTCCATCAGCGTTGAAACAGGTACCACTTGCTCTTTTGGAATCGATAGAAAGCAATACTGGTTTTCCATCAGGTCCAACTTTATATGTCTTTGACGCAGGTACATCCTGAAAGTAGACTTCACCTGATGCATTAGCAGCGATGCCTTCAGTAAACTGGTATCCCTGTCCAACCAGTTCCCATTCCTCACCGGGAATCAACAGATCCGCAAAAACCTGGTTCTTTGAAATTCCTTTAGGTACTGGCTTTGGCCAGTCTTTCCATAACCATTTCATGGCTTCCGGAAATAATGCTGTGCCCTGTTTACCGTTATGTCCGCCCTCACCCCAGACATGCATTACTTCATATCCTGAAAACACCAACGACCTTTCCATATATTCATTGGCCTTCCACCAGTCTCCAAGACTAAGACTAAGATCATTTGATCCGTCCTGCATAAAAATGCGAATGGGCTTGGGCTCATATTTTCT
>JANMMA010000422.1:0-2525 GCA_031372815.1 Sphingobacteriales bacterium | reverse complement strand
TTCCTGGTGGTGCTATAAATAATTGAGGTTGTTTGACATCCTCCCAAAAAAGGAATAGCTAAGACCAGCAATAAAAAAATGATCCTTGAGATAAAATAACTCGCATGCATAGTGTACTATTCAGAATAGACGCTGCAATGTATAGGTAATATGAGTAAGTTTACTGTACAAAAGCTTAAAATTTATTAATTGAACGCTCTGCAAAATTCGCGCTTCCACTCCCTTGACGTTTTTCGCGGAGCTACCGTAGCGCTGATGATACTGGTCAATAACCCGGGATCATGGAGCTATGTGCTCCCGCCGCTGGAACACGCTAAGTGGCATGGCTGTACTCCCACCGACCTCGTGTTTCCTTTCTTCCTCTTCGCTGTTGGAAATGCCATGGCATTTGTGTTTACACGCAATAGCAACACAGATGCCATGAAGGGATCTAACTTCTGGCGCAAAGTAACAAAGCGGTTTCTGCTGATTTTCCTGATCGGACTTGTCCTGAACTGGTTTCCCTTTGTCAGATGGGATGCCGAAGGGCAACTGGTCATGAAGCCGCTGGAGAACCTGCGCATACTGGGCGTCTTACCGCGTATTGCACTCGCCTATTTTTTTGCGTCCATAATTATTTACCTGTTTAAATCCAAAGGTGCTTTTGTGGTTGGAGGAATTTTGCTGATGCTATACTGGTGGATGTGTTATGCATTCGGCGCTCCGGATGATCCTTACAGCCTGCAGGGATATTTTGGAACTGCCATTGACAAAGCGATCCTCGGCGAAACCCATATGTATCATGGAGAAGGACTTGCTTTCGACCCCGAAGGAATTATGAGTACCATACCCGCAACCGTGCAGGTAATATTCGGTTACCTGGTGGGTGAGTATATCATTACCAAAGGAAAGAATAGTGAGATGCTGGCAAATCTTCTCGTAACCTCAATACTGCTGGTTTTCACTGCCCTCATCTGGGATATGGTCTTCCCGATCAATAAAAAAATATGGACCAGTAGTTATGTGCTATATACCACCGGGCTGGCCATGATGGTCATTGGTGTGCTTATTTATTGGATTGAGTTGAAAGGAGTGAAATCATGGTGGACGGATTTCTTTGATGTATTTGGCAAGAACCCATTATTCATTTACGTCCTGAGCGGCGTATGGGTTAAACTTTACGGAATCATACATATTGCCAATGGTACAAAAGATGGCAAACCTGTTTTTATCAATGGATATGCTTGGCTATTCGAAAACGTATTTCAGCCATTATTTGGAAATTATGGCGGATCACTGGCCTTTGCCATAACCCACGTGCTGATATTTTGGCTCATCGGGAGCATCCTCCATAAAAAGAGGATTTACATTCGGGTGTAGCGTCACTGTTGATGGCTGCAGTGTGATGTCTGCATTGCCATATTGGGCGTAGATCATTTCCATTGTCTGAACAAAGGTCTCCGGACCGAACCTTGACAAGGCATATGTTCTGATTAATTCCCGATCGAATAAAGAGTAATTGTTTACTATCGTATTCAAAGCATGGTGCAATACATCCTCATTATCAGGTTTTACCAAAATTCCAAACTGAACTGGAACAATTGACTCCGGACCACCGCAAATTGTTGATATAACAGGGCAACCCCTCGCCATTGCTTCAATGATGGCAACACCAAAAGTTTCAAATCTGCTGGGAAGTACAAATACATGGGTTCTATCTAATAATTCCAATACACCTTCTTTTGACAGCTGACCCAAAAAATGAACCGTTTTATCCAGGCCAAGGTAATTTCTCAATTGTTCAAGTTCTCGCAGTTCCGGACCATCACCGGCTATATGTAATTGATACTGGGGCTCCCCATGAAAAGCTTTCTTAAAGGCCCTCAGGAGTATGTCAATTCCCTTGCGGTGCTCCAGGTTGGCAACTACAGAAAAATTTAACGGGTCAGTTTGAACAGCCGCCTTAAGTTGTTTTGTAAAAACGTCATCTATAACATTCGGCACCACCACAGCTTTGACGATATGCCTGTCTAAAGTCTCTTCTACTTTTTTCATTAATTGGTTACTTACAGAAATATATAAGGAACACTCATCAATTACTTCATTTAGCATCGGAATTGATCCGGCGGGAACGTAACCTGCAGGAAAACGGGAACTGTGTTCTGTATAAACAAAGGGGTGACCGAATTTTACTTTCAATCTCAAAGCCAATACTCCCGCTGCGAGAAACCTGCCGTGGGCATGCACCAAATCCGGTTTGCCATTTTCTTCCACATAAGTTTTATAAGCGGCGGTCCCTGCATCTGTCCATTTTATTAGGTTAAAGTCATCATCCGGGACTAACTTAAATGGATAGCCGTGGCCTTCATATACTTTAACGCCCTCTATGATCCATTTTTTAGTCTTGTTGGTTTCTCCCATCGCCCTGCGAAGAATTGATGTGCATAAACTCCGGACCAGCTTATAGGTTATACGATAATCACGGAATAGAAAATCCGCTTACTAATGGTAATAAAGGCTTGCTGAATCGATGTTTCTAAATGAAC
>JANMMA010000391.1:0-32055 GCA_031372815.1 Sphingobacteriales bacterium | reverse complement strand
CCTCAACATTCATGGTGTATTTGACCCGTTGTTGCCAGCTTTCCGACTGTGCTTCAACGGCATGGGTAAGCACACCTGTACTTATCATAATAACGAACAATCTTCGCATCGAGGAGTGTTTTTCAGTGAGCCGCAAAAATAGTAGAAAAGAAAGCTATTGATGATGACCAGTATTAGGTATTGTGTTAAATCTATTTGCCCCCGGCGTTCACCAGAACAATCTCAACTTTAACTATACCGATCGCAGTTCATCAGTACAATCTCACCTTTAATTATTCCACAACACCGAACCGGTACGATCTCGTCTTTAATTATTCCGCACCACCGATCACCAGAACAATTTCCCCTTTTACGGTTTTTTGCTCAAAATAATTGTGCACTTCCTGAAGGGTTCCACGCTTGTTTTCTTCAAATTTCTTAGACAGTTCACGACTAACACTACAAGATCTCTCCGGGCCAAAATACGTAATGAAATCTGCCAGTGTTTTTACCAGCCGCATCGGAGACTCATAAATAACAATGGTTCTTTTTTCGGTGGCCAGAAAACTGAGCATAGTATGTCTTCCTTTTTTTAATGGAAGAAAACCCTCAAAACAAAAACGGTTTATGGGTAATCCACTATTGACGAGTGCAGGAACAAAAGCTGTTGCGCCCGGAAGGCACTCTACACGGATATCTTTTAAGATACATGCCCTCACCAGTAAAAACGCCGGATCAGAAATACCAGGCGTACCTGCATCGGTAAGTAATGCCATGATTTTCCCTTCCTGTAACTGATCTGTTAAGTGATCTACAATCTTGTGTTCATTATGTTGGTGGTATGGCGTGAGTGGCTTGTGAACCTGGTAGTGGTTAAGCAAAACGGAAGACGTCCTGGTGTCCTCTGCCAGAATAAGGTCCGCACCCTTAAGCACTTCAACCGCACGAAAAGTAAGGTCACCTAAATTACCAATGGGAGTGGGAACAATATACAGCATGGTAGTTTAGTCAACACTGATCTCGTAATATTCCATTACAGCGTTGGCCAGTAATTTTTTTGTGGCTTCTTCAGCCGTTAGTTTAGCTTCTTCCTTTGAATCAGCATCTACCAGCAGGGTAATACGTTTGCCTATCCTGACGTCTTCAACAGATGATAATCCGAGGTTATTTAATCCACCCAGCACCGCCTTACCCTGGGGGTCAAGCAATTCTTTAAGCGGCATCACATTGATCTGAACGGAATAGGTCATGCTGTTTTATTTTGAGTGACTAAAGATAAAATAATATACAAAAGGAATACGACGGGAACGGCTAACCATTGGAAAAATATAACGGTAAGTAGTCCGCCTAGAACCAACGCAAACTTTGGCCAGTTCTGCTTTACATCGTAATTCTTAAACTTGAGGCTGAGTAAAGGAATGGTAGATACCAACAACATACTAACCAGCAGGATAACTACATACAGGATCCATTTATTGACCAGCCATTGCTGCAATCCAAAGTAATTATACCAGGTAATCATCGGCAATGAGGCAATAAATAACCCTCCAGCCGGAGCTGGCACACCCTTGAAACCATATGCCTGCTGCGGATCAATATTAAATCGTGCAAGCCTCCAGGCACATGCAGCGGGAATGAGCAAAGCCGGTAAAAGATATCCCAATGTCGTGTCCATACCGGCGGGTTCATACGCATAAGCAATGCGTAGCATCTGGTACATGATTAGCCCCGGTGCAACACCAAAACTTACCACATCGGCCAATGAGTCGAGCTGTTTTCCCATGGCAGAATCAGCCTTCATCAGTCGGGCTATAAAACCATCAAAGAAATCTACCAGAGCCGCCAGGAAAATACAGATGGCTCCCCATTGAAGCTTTTCAGGAAGATAAACTTTCCACTCTTCACCGTTATAATTCAACACCGATTCACCGGTCTGTAAAATGAAGATGATAGCCACACAACCCAGAACAAGGTTGAGTAATGTAAAAAGGTTTGGGATTTGCTTCATGCTGATAGTTGCGCGCAAAGATAGCAGAATTGAGGGATTGGCGCCTTCGGCGATTGCGGATTTACGGATTGGCGGATTAACGGATTGGCGGATTGATGGATTAGCGAGTTGACGGATTGGCGGATTGGCGGATTAGCGGATTACGAATCGACCTTGGCAACATAAAAATTCGCTTACTTCGATGATTGCCCTTACCCTACAAATTCGCTAATCCGCTATTCCGCCAATCCGCCAATCCGTTAATCCGCTAATCCGCTAATCCGCCAATCCGCCAATCCTTTGGCGTCAGTTTTTTTTCTTTTTCATAAGTGATTCTATCTCGTCAGCTTTGATCGGAATGTTTTTCATGAGGTCGATATTTCCGTTTTTAGTGACCCAGAAATTGTTCTCGATCCTTACCCCCATTTTTTCTTCTTCGATATAAATACCTGGTTCGATCGTGAATACCATGCCCGCCTCAATGGATTCGGTCCTGGTGCCCAGGTCATGTACATCCACGCCGAGGTGATGTGATATCCCATGGTACAGGTATTTTCGGTAGGCCCTGTTTTCTTTGTCTTCATTTTTGACATCACCCTTGCTGATCAGTCCTACTTTCACAAATTCTTTGGTGGCCTCATCACCTACTTTATCGGTATAATCTACAATAGAAATTCCCGGCTTAAGTATAGACGCCGCGTATTGGTGCAGGTGAAGACATGCATTGTATATCTCTTTCTGCCGCTTGGTAAATACGCCGTTGACCGGTACGGTACGGGTGAGGTCAGCATTGTAGCCGCCATACTCCGCACCAAAATCCATCAATATAAGTTCACCGTCTTTGCACTCCCCGTTATTCGAGACATAGTGTAACGTACGTGCCCTGTCTCCACTGGCAATAATCGATCCATACGCCGGGCCTGTTGCCCTGTTGCGTAAAAATTCATGGTATAGTTCCGCTTCAATTTCATGCTCCCACACGCCGGGCCTGATAAACTTAAGCAGCCGCCGAAATGCTTTGTCCGTAATATCAATGGCAATTTTCAGAACCTCAACCTCATGAGCCGTCTTAACTGCCCTTAATTCTTTCATTAGCCTTGCCGCCCTCTTGTATTCATGAAGCGGATAACGGCGGCGCATATCTTCAATATAACGGTAATCCCTAACCGCAATCAGGTTTGCTTTCCGGTCATTTTCATTGGTGTTCAGGTAGATGGCATCTGACAGGTGGATCCATGGCTGAAGCACGGCATCCATGCTATCCAGCCAGATAATGGTTTCGATGCCCGAAACAGCGGTTGCCTCCTCCTTTCTAAGCCTTCGACCGTCCCATTTTTCCTTCAATTCGTTGGGCCTCACCAACACCAGCACTTCGCGGTATTTCTTATCAGGGTTATCCGGGAAAACAACCAGCATAGTATCTTCCTGGTCAATGCCAGTTAACCAGAAAAGATCTGAATTCTGTTTGAATTTATACAATGCATCTCCATTCATAGGTAATTCATCATTACTATTGAAAATGGCTATGGCGTTCTTTTGCATTTTTTTCGTAAAACGCCGACGGTTTTCTGTAAACAACGAGGAGTCAAGCGGGAGGTATTTCATATGCTAAATATATTAAGCCCCTTCTTAACCATTAAGGGTATTTTTCACCGGTTTTCGTGTTTAACATTATATACCATTTTTTGATTATGTCTAAACACTCCTCAAATACGTTAGCCTAATACTAACAATTGTTAGTTTATTTAGATATTTCTAAAAACTAAATCCTATTAGCAGATAAATCGTAAATATTTTACTATTTTCTTGATTTGTTTGAACAAATTTTAAATATTTACTTTTGTTCCAATAACTCACTACCCATATGTCGATTCCTTCTCCACTGATGCTTTTGCCCAAACAGAAATTGCTTCAATTCGGACTTAACCACTCAGAAAATATTCATTATCAGCTTGCACCTGAGGATCTAATAGAAGATACGTTGAGGATCGATGAAGGCCGTTTAGATAAAAACGGTGCATTGGTTATTAATACCGGCGAGTTTACCGGCCGTTCTCCAAAAGACAAGTTTATTGTCCGGGATGCAATATCCGAAGACACCGTGGATTGGAATGATTTCAATATTCCCATTAGTGAAAAGCATTTTAATATCATTTTCAAGAAGGTCACTGAATACCTCGGTACACGTGAGGAACTTTGGGTTCGGGATTGCTATGCCTGTGCTGATCCGCTATATCGAATGAATATCAGGGTAGTTAACGAGAAGCCCTGGAATAACCTTTTTGTTCATAATATGTTCCTTCGCCCCACAGAAGAGGAACTGGCAGATTTTAAACCGGAGTGGCAGGTGTTATCTGCGCCCGACCTTAAACTTGATCCGCAGGAATGCGGAACACGACAACACAATGCAGCAGTGATCAGCTTTCGCCATAAAATGATCCTGATTGCAGGTACAGGATATACAGGGGAAACAAAAAAGGGCATCTTTACCGTACTTAATTATATCCTTCCACTTCAAAAAGAGGTACTGAGTATGCACTGTTCGGCCAATATGGGCAAGCAGGGTGATACTGCCCTGTTCTTCGGACTAAGCGGTACAGGTAAAACAACATTAAGTGCTGATCCGGCCAGGAAGTTGATTGGTGATGATGAGCACGGATGGAATGGTGAAGGCATTTTTAATTTTGAAGGTGGCTGCTATGCCAAATGCATTGACCTTACGGAAGACAAAGAACCTGAAATATTCCAGGCCATACGCCATGGCGCACTGGTAGAAAATGTGAACTTTTTTCCAGGCAGCAAGGCAATTGATTTTTCTGACGGCACTATTACCGAAAATACAAGAGTCTCCTATCCACTGCATTATATTTCCAACAGCATGGATCCGGCACGGGGAGGAATACCCGAAAATATTTTCTTCCTGACCTGCGATGCGTATGGCGTTTTACCACCCATTTCAAAATTGACCAATGAGCAGGCCATGTACCAGTTCATTAGTGGTTATACGGCCAAGGTGGCCGGTACAGAAACCGGTGTCAGCGAACCCAAAGCAACGTTTAGTGCGTGCTTTGGTGCTCCATTCCTGCCCCTTCATCCGGGAAAGTATGCAGCGATGCTCGGACAAAAATTGAAATCAAGTCGGGCGAACGTGTGGCTTATTAACACAGGTTGGACAGGCGGTCCTTATGGCGTAGGAAGCCGGATCAAACTAGCTTATACCAGGGCGATGATAACAGCCGCACTGAATGGTCAACTCGATCGGGTGAGTTTCGATAAATTACCTACATTTAATGTATTGATGCCTGCTACTTGCGAAGGTGTACCATCACACATATTAAATCCACGCAATACCTGGAAGAATAAAGAGGATTATGATAGTCAGTTGCAGTTACTGGGAAAACTTTTTACAAGGAATTTTGAAAAATATGCCTCCGGCGTATCAGCTTCTGTGATTGCCGCAGCACCAAAAATTTAGCGGTCTTTATCGATTGTTTGCTCTACGTCCCTGTCATTTATGGCAGGGGCTTTTTTTATTCCGTTCTTCGAACGGAATAAAAAAATGTGCAAATTGGAAAATGTGCAAAATGTGAAAATCGAAATGAAAGAAATGGATATATATTATCGGACAAATTTGTGTTTTGTGAGAATATAGGCGGAGCAATAACAACAAGTAACTACCTGATTTGCATTTGCACATTATCGCAATATTCACATTATCACATTGTCACAACTGTATGGATTATTTTAACCAATAGTTAAAATAATCCATAGAGTTGCGAATCGATCTTCGTAATAATTTCACCTAAATGCTCTTCGCTTTCAGCAAATTTATTCTTATCGACATTGATCACCAGCAACGGTCCTTCTTTATAACTGTCAATCCATTTATTGTAAAACTCATTCAGGCGTTTTAAATAATCGAGCCTGATATTTTCTTCATACTCACGGCCGCGTTTTTGGATTTGTCCAACAAGCGTGGGCACTGAAGCCTGTAAATAAATCAACAGATCCGGCGGCTGGATCATCTGTTTCAGTGTTTGAAAAAACTGGAAATAATTGTCAAAGTCGCGCTTGCTCATCAAGCCCATTTCATGAAGGTTTGGCGCAAAAATATGCGCATCTTCATATATTGTACGATCCTGCACTACAGTTTCCGTTCCCCGATTTATATCGACGAGTTGATTCAACCTGCCGTTGAGAAAATATATCTGCAGGTTAAAGCTCCACCTTGGCATGTCTTCATAAAAATCATACAGATAAGGATTATGATCCACATCCTCAAACTGCGGTATCCATTTATAATGCTTGCTAAGCATTTCTGTTAAGGTTGTCTTACCGGCACCAATGTTTCCGGCAACTGCTATATGTTTTGGTTTTTTAGCTTTCGCCATAATGTTCAGAATGGTTGATTGAGGATGGAAGATTTTAAAGATAAGTAAAATAGCTTCCCTTCCTAATGACTAAAAATAATTAAGGCCGATGGCCTCCCTAACAATCGACATGGTTTTTTCTGCACTGTCAATCGCTTTTGCAGCGCCTTTTTCCATAATATCCCGAAGGTATCTTTCGTCGTTACGTATCGCCTCGGCTTTCTGCCTTATCGGGGTAACAAAATTCACCATGTCTTCCCCCAATTGCTTTTTCATATCGCCATAACGGATGGTACATTGGTTGAAGTCAGATTCATATTTTTCCACCACGCTATCCGCCGACACAAGCCGCATAAGCATAAAAAGGTTTTCTATATAATCTGGTTTCACCGAATACTTTTCGGTTGGACCATTGTCTGTTCTTGCCTTCATCACTTTTTTACGGATAAGTTCGTCATCATCGGCAAGATATATGGTGGCCAGTTGGTTTTCGCTTTTGCTCATTTTACCTGTGCCGTCAAGGCTGGGAACCTTAATGAGTTGTTCACCGTAATTGAATGCATGAGGTTCGGGAAATACTTCGCCATACCGATAATTAAAACGGTTGACAAAATTCCTGGCCATTTCCAAATGCTGTTCCTGGTCCTTACCTACCGGAACAAGGCTTGCCCTGTGCAGAATAATGTCTGCGGCTTGCAAAACCGGATATGTCAATAAACCGGCATTAACATTGTCGGGCTGCAGCCTCACTTTTTCTTTGAACGTAACTGTTTTTTCCAATTCGCCCGTGTAAGCCATCATGTTAAGATAGAGGTATAGTTCTGCCGTCTGTCTTACATGGCTCTGGCAGTATAAGGCTGCCTTGTCAGGGTCGAGCCCGCAGGCAACATATTCTGACAATACCCTTTTTACGTGGTTCTTAAGTTCTTTGGTGTCAGGATGCGTGGTCAGGGAATGTACATCCGCCAGCATGAAATAGCAGGTATAATCGTCCTGCATTTTTACATAGTTCCGAAGCGCCCCAAAATAATTGCCCAGGTGCAAAAACCCCGTGGGTCTTATCCCACTCATGACAATGGCCTGTTGTTGTGTCATAGGGCGCAAATATAGTCAAGTTAAGGTGCTTGCCTCGTTGATTTACGCATGGAAATAATGCCTGTTCCGGCCAATTTTTGCAACAATACCATGGGTAGCCCGTATTGTAAACTGTACATCAGCAGTTTTGTACTCTGGCATAATGATTTTGCCTTTTACCACATTTATAGTGATTGAGGAACATTTCATTTATTTTTGCTGCCTATGGAGGTAAATGAGGCATTGGTTAACCGTTTGGCGCTTTTAGGCCGACTGCATTTTACCAATACGGAAAAGGAGGAGATCAGGGCTGATCTGGAGCGAATGATCAGTTTTGTAGATAAACTTAATGAGTTAGACACGTCAGGCCTGGAACCCGTACTGCATATGAGCACCGAAGTCAATAAATTACGACATGATGAAGTCAGCGGTTCTGTGAGTAGCGAGGAAGCCCTGAAAAATGCCCCAGGTAAATACAATCAATTTTTCACTGTTCCAAAAGTGATCAAAAAATAAACCCGAGTTATGCTTGATGCCGTTATCTTATTAGAAGAGATCAGGAAGAATTATGTGATGGGTAAGCAGGAATTACAGGTGCTCAAAGGCATCTCCCTGAATATCCAGCGTAATGATTATGTTGCCCTGATGGGTCCCTCAGGCTCAGGAAAAAGTACGCTCATGAACATTTTGGGATGCCTCGATTCTCCTTCCTCAGGAAAATATATCCTGAATGGTAATGACGTGAGCAAGATGGAAGATGCGGCACTGGCAGAAATCAGAAATAAAGAGATCGGTTTTGTATTCCAGCAATTCAATCTGCTTCCTCGCCTGTCGGCACTCGAAAATGTGGCCCTTCCTTTGGTCTATGCGGGCATTTCTAAAAAGCTGCGTACGGAAATGGCCATGGAAGTGATTCATAAAGTAGACTTGCAGGACAGGTACAAACACAGGCCGAATGAACTTTCCGGAGGTCAGTGTCAGCGTGTTGCCATCGCTCGTGCACTTGTTAACAATCCATCAATTATCCTGGCTGATGAACCTACGGGTAACCTTGATACAAGGACCAGTTATGAGATCATGAATATATTCAGTAAGATCCACAATGAAGGTAATACCGTGGTATTGGTAACACACGAAGAAGACATTTCTAACTACGCGAGAAGGGTGATCAGGCTTAGGGACGGCATTATCGAAACGGATAAAGTAAAAGAACACGTAGCGATAGGCTGAGCAAAGGATCCCTATAGTACATTCAACAGATAAAGCAGAAAGAATCATTATTAGGTCTGGTTCCCCTTTTTCGTATTCGATACATGTACATCGATCGCCATTGAACAAAACGCCTTTTCATTCATTTTAATTTTTTACTTTGAATGTTATATGGCTATGAAGATTTATACTAAGACAGGCGATAAAGGTTCAACTTCTCTTATCGGCGGAACCAAGGTTCCAAAATCCCACCTCCGCATCGAGGCATACGGAACAATAGATGAACTCAATTCACATATCGGACTCTGCCGTGATCTGATCAATGACCAATCCTCAAAAGATATTTTGCTTGAAGTGCAGGACAGGCTATTTACCATTGGGTCATCGCTTGCATGCGATCCTATTAAGGAACCCAAAATGCGAATTCCTGACCTGAAAGATGCAGACGTGCAATTGCTGGAAAATGAAATTGACCGGCTAAACGATGCGCTTCCTGCAATGAAATCATTTATACTTCCCGGCGGACATATTACCGTGTCGCAGGTTCACATTACCAGGTGTGTTTGCAGAAGGGCCGAAAGATGTTGCGTAAGGCTTGAATTGGAAAGCCTGGAAGTAGAACCTATCATCCTTCAATACCTCAATAGACTGTCAGATTATCTATTTATGCTATCACGATATGTTGGACAGTTGCTGGAAACACCGGAAATACCATGGAAGCCCAGGGTTTAACACAATAGCGTTCCAGATCTTGATGTTAGTTTGTATCCGAAGAAAAGATGAATATGGCGAACCAGTTATACTACAATCTCGCCATCCTTCATGTGGAGTATACGATCGCTCATGGCAGCCAGTTCTTCGTTGTGTGTAACGATGAGGAAAGTCTGGTTAAACTCCCTCCTGAGGTCCATAAAGAGCTTGTGAAGCTCTCTGGCATTGGCCGAGTCTAGATTACCTGTAGGCTCATCGGCAAATACGATCATAGGCTGGTTGATTAATGCACGCGCCACCGCTACCCGTTGTTGTTCGCCACCGGAAAGTGCCCCGGGTTTGTTATCCATCCTGTCCTTAAGTCCTAGTAATTCCAATAATTGTTTTGCCCTCGCATTTACATCTCTCTTTTTGTTACCGGCAATCCATCCGGGAATGCTAACGTTCTCTATAGCGGTAAACTCAGGCAACAGGTGGTGGAATTGAAACACAAAACCAATATGGTGGTTTCTGAATCGTGCAAGGCTCTTTCCTTTGAGTTGCTCAATACGCTCTGCACCGATAGTAATTTCACCCTTGTCGGGAAAATCAAGCGTTCCCAGAATATGCAGCAATGTGCTTTTACCTGCTCCGGATGAGCCAACAATACACGCTATTTCGCCATCTGCGACATTAATATCAACGTTTTTTAACACCTGCAATGAACCGTAAAACTTCGTAATCCCCCGTGCTTTGAGCATGTTTGTTAACTATTTATAGCCAAATTTTGTTAATTGAAGCAAAAATGCGCTAAATCCACTGAATAAACATTAGCACGGTGGAATAAACGGATTTGGTAATTCAGTTACAAAAATTACTTTTGCCAAAATTTAAAGTGATAAGAAGATGTTTTGGACCCTTGAATTAGCATCCTATCTGGAAGACGCACCATGGCCTGCCACAAAAGACGAACTCATTGATTATGCGATCAGGAGTGGCGCCCCCATTGAAGTTATTGAAAATCTTCAGGAGCTCGAAGACGAAGGCGAGATCTATGAAGGCATTGATGATATCTGGCCAGACTATCCAAGCCAGGAAGATTTCTTCTTTAACGAGGACGAGTACTGATCAGAAAATATCTTCAGGTAACTGGTGCTTCTTAAGGCTTCGATAAAATCGCCTTACCTGGGCACCATTTTTCTTAACGCCAAGGTTTGTCAGTAATCCATTTAAAGATATCCTTGCCCAGTAATTAAACACAGATTTTTCCCGAAGCCTTTCCGCATATACAATTCCTGTTTTATTATTCTTCGTGCGCACTATGAGGTTCACCAAAAAAGAAAAAAACTTTTTCCTGCGGTTATCTTCATCAAGGACAGATAATTTCAAACCATCGTAATACATGTCCATCGAACCATAAGCCAGGCGATCATTACCTTTTACACGCAATTGCAATGAATTAAGTTTGCCCTTATTGATTTTTACACCAAATAATGGCGTGATCAGCCTGTTCAGTTCCGTCATGTCCATACCGGCCACCATCCTTCCACCCATGAGGAAGCCTTGCAGCGTATCTGTGTAATCCTGCCGGAATGCAAACACAAGATTGCCTTTCCCCATAAACTTACTCTCCAGCGCAATCCTGATACTGTCGTTTTCTTTATAGTCAAAAGTGCGAAGGTTAAAAATATATCCCCTGATATCAGTGAAGAAAATAGAACCTTCATTCCCGGTTTTTTCTTTAAGCACATTATGCCGTATCTCCGATCCAAGCAGATGTACACTATCAATTTTCAACGGGAAAGGAATGATTCTTTTCAGCATCCGTACCATCAGCGGCCTATAGGTCACCGTATCATCAGGCATTCGCTTATCCCGCTCAATTTTCAGATATAGAGGATCAATCGTGAGCTTGCGCATGTATACCGTGGTATCGTTTTCATAAATTACCGGGCGAAGATCATCAGCCCTCAATCTTCCGGTACTGGCCGTTATATAATCTCTTTCATAAGGCTGCCTGGCGAAAAAGCTATCCCTGGAAATCCTGTTGGTGATCTCAAGGCTGTCCCACATCAGGTACCCAGCTTTTGTATCTACGCTAAACTTATGTATACCAATATTTTTTTCCGCAGTCCGGTAAAAAAAAGAACTTGGAAGAATAAGGGCAGGCGGAATCTTAAAGGCGGTATTTAAAATGGAATCCTTTTGCAGCACTAGTTTGGAAATATTATTTAGCGTAATGCCCCCGGTACGCAACTGAATGGTATCCCCATTCTTATAACGGTCAAGCCTAACTGTACCTAAATGAAAATTATCCATTTTCATCTGGATGGGATCTTTTCCCTTCTGCTCTATATCTTCTATATCAAAGTCCACTTTACTGGCACTAAAAATTTCTGCGGTATCAGACTTCACAATGAGCTTGTCTAACGATGAACTTAATTTATCAAGACCCAGAATGCGTTCACCGGGTTTTCGGGAAATAGATAATCCGCCCCCGCTGATATTTTTACCCGTCGATATGAACGACACTTTTTCATCATCCGCGCCCTTGCTGATAATTATGTCGGGTTCATTAAATAAAAACGAAGTGAGTTTGAAACTACCGGATGTGGTATCCCCATCAACAGCTTGCAAACTATCATTGGAAAGGGCGAGCCTGATAACCGGCTGGTCAAGGCCCAAATAATCAATCATGGTTTCTCCCCGTTCCAGGGAATGAAATTCCGACTTCACCACCATTACTGGTGCAGATGCGCTGAGATTTATCTTGTCCGTGTTCAGGTTGATCTTCGCATTTCTCAAGGTTGACCGTCCACTTGATGAGATATATGCTTCATCAGTTTCGAGGCTGAATTTGTCATTAGCAACTTTCACTTTTTCCAGCACACCATCGAATTCATCCCATTTGTAACCTGACGTGTAGCCTTTTTGCCCGGTTGCATTTAATGTTTTCAACAGCGCATTTCCAGCAAGGGGACCACGATGAAATGTTACAGCTATATTGGTCAGGCTCATTGAATCAATCATGGCGAGAAGTTGGTCGCGAGACTTTCCAGCAACCTCTTTTGCTGCGCTGATGTTGATGTTCATCGTACCAGAGCCAACATTGACCTTCGTCAGGTGCAAGGCCTGATCCGTATTAAATGGCCGCATATCTGTTGCACCCTGAATCGTAATGTCATTCAACTTTGCCTGGATTATTTTATTGTTAATAGATCCTTCCATGCGCCTGAAGTGAAGTGTTTTGCCGGTATAATTGATGGAACCACCAAATAATTCAAGTTTTGTCACGGGTGTAATAAAAAACAGGTGATCCATATTTACATTCGTGATGCTCGACATAATTCCTTCGGCATCTTTGGCAGCTAAAGCAGACCTGGAAAGTAAAACAGCAGAGAACTTCTCGGTTCCCATGATCTTATTTTTGTCAGTTCTGTCACGGATGGTCACTTTTGCATTATTGAGTACAACCCGATCCACATCAACATAGGGCCTTATCTCTTTAAATGTATTGCTGTTCAGTAATAGTTTACTTCCTGTAACTTTACGGTCACCCCTCGTCAAAATATTTAGCTCGGGATTATCCATCCTGATCTCTCTTACATTGGCTTTCTTATCCATCAGGTCCTGTAACGAAATGCCTTTTATAGAAAGTGATGGTATGCTTAGGGTATTGCCAAGGCCAAACTTGCTATTTTTTGTTGACTGTAAAACATAATTATTCAGGAGCATGGTATCACCCTTTAGTGACAGTCTGGAAAAAGAAGACTGGAAGTTCGTATTTGTACCACGATCCAAAAAAGACCTTACACTAAGCGCAAGGCTGTTCACCTTGATTGGATTCACATTTTCCGGTTTTATGGATAAGCCATGAATGGCAAGGCTGTCACCGATCAGTGAGTTATTTCTCTCCTCACCAGGATTTCTGTTGATGATGCCCACATTAATATACTGCGCAGAAAAGAAATCAAGTTCAAGATTACCTATCGCATCCCACACCTTCAATTTTTTGAAATCGACGGAGTCTTTTTTGTTGGTTTTTCTCTCTTCTTTCGGAGAAGATTCAAAATACATACTGCCATTTTTGGCCATTATTGTATCCAGCCTGATGATGCCTGAATCGAGCCAGGTTTTCCAATTGATTTTCCGGATAGCGATCGTATCAAGTTGTATCAGAAAACTATCTACCCGCGGAGGGAGTGACCTTTGTGAAATAGAAAATTTTCCAACACTTACATCGTGCTTTTTATTGCTCCAATTAAAATAGTCAAGTTGCACCTGCTTAAAACTATCAGGTATTTCGATCTCGGGATTCTGAATATTCAAACTAATATCTCCTTCAACGGAAAAACTGCTGGTATCATCCTGTAGTTTCGGGAGGTTGAAATCTGCAATAGACAGATCTATATGTCGGATGCTATATTTTCTCTGGCTTTGGGGGAAAGGGAAATATCGGAACGATGCATTTTTAATCCTGCATCGTTTTACTTTAAGTTCATTGAGAAAGGTCATGGTATTTCCCTGGAGTTGCCCTATGGCACTATTCAGGTCATCCTTCCCCATGCTTACAGCCTCACCTTTATCGTTTCGTTTTATCTCAATGTCGGGCGAAACAACAAGAATATCTTCCACATTTACCTGTCTGTTCAGTATGAGGGGTAGAATTTTATCAATCTTGAGAACTAAAGTATCAGCCGTAATCTGGTAGGTTTGATCAAGTCCCTCTACGATGGGATGAAAAGAAATGCCCGTAAGCCTGATAGACGGATTGAGGTAGTTAAAACGCAATTTTTTTGCGGTCATGGTATAGTTGCCGTCCGACATTTGTTTCACTAATGCCGGCAACATCATTCTGGCACGATAAGCAATGAAAAGATGTAATCCTGCCAATAGGATAACAGGAATTATAATGGCTAATAGCCATACTTTTCTTTTCCTATTATGGTTTATCACCTTTGTCTCCAATAAATAAATTGACAGGGTAAAAATTACCTCATCAATTTACGTCATTATACCGGGCTAAACAACTGTTAACGGTTTTGGTATTTGCCTGTTCTTTCTTCGTCACTTACGTATTCCAAAATATCACCTGGCTGGCAGTCTGGATTTATTTTTCCATCTGGTTAATAACGGATTCGGTTACTCCTGTAAATGAAAATCCACCATCATGAAAAAGATTTTGCATGGTCACCATTTTGGTCATATCAGAGAACATCATGGCAACATAATTCGCGCAATCTTCCCCTGATGCATTACCGAGCGGACTCATCTTCTCCGCATAGCTGATAAAACCATCGAACCCTTTAACGCCGCTTCCTGCGGTGGTACGCGTTGGAGATTGTGAAATAGTATTTATCCTTACTTTTTTGCGTACCCCATAATGGTAACCAAAACTCCTGGTAACACTTTCCAGTAGCGCTTTTGCATCAGCCATTTCATTATAGTCCGGGAACACCCGCTGAGCTGCGATGTAAGTAAGTGCAACCACACTTCCCCACTCATTGATAGCATCCATTTCCCAGGCAGTGCGCAAAACACGGTGAAGTGACATAGCAGATATGTCAAGGCTTTTTTGGTTGAAGCCGTAATCGATTTCAGTATAGTGCTTTCCTTTCCTCACGTTGAGGCTCATCCCGATAGAATGTAAAATAAAATCCACACCTCCGCCAAAATGCTTCATGGATTCTTCAAACAGTTTTTTAAGGTCATCCATATTGGTGACATCGGCAGGAAATACAGGGGCGTTTATGGCTTTTGAAAGTTCGCTGATCTGGCCCATCCTCAGGGCAATGGGAGCGTTGGACAGTACGATCTCAGCACCCTGAGCGTGGCATTCAAGCGCAGTTTTCCAGGCAATTGACTTTTCATCCAGGGCACCAAAAATGATCCCTTTTTTTCCTTTAAGCAGTTGGTGTGGCATATCAAGATTTGAGTGGCGAATATAAGTATTAGTCTTCTATCATTTCCCGCGCATTCTGCAGGGCAGAGGCGGATGGCTTTTCCCCGCTCATCATTTTCGCAATGGATTCCACGCGCTCTTTTTCATCAAGTTTTCTGAGCTGGGTACTTATCGATCCCTGCATTTCCGATTTATAGACGAAGAAATGCGCATTGGCCCTGGCCGCGATCTGCGGCTGGTGCGTAATGGCGATGACCTGGTGCTGCTGACCCATATCTTTCATGAGGATACCAACCTGTTTAGCAGCCTCGCCACTGATGCCTGTATCGATTTCATCAAAAATCATTACAGGCATTTCCAGGGATCCCGCAACCAATGTTTTGATGCATAATAACAACCTGGAGAATTCACCACCGCTGGCTACTTTTCGCAGTGGCTCAAACCTTCCACTCTTGTTGGCATCAAACAAAAACTCAACTTTATCTGCACCATCAGCAGATAAACTACATGGTTCAACAGATATTTTCAGCCTGGCATTCGGCATGCCCACTTGTTTTAAAAGTTGATGGACCTGACTTTCCAACGGTTTGACATGTGCGGTTCTTGCAGCGGATATTTCAGCAGCAAGTACCTTGGCTGCTGTTTCAAGCCGGGCCTTTTCTTTCTCAGTTCGGCTGATGTCCTCATCCATATTTAATACCCTGCTGATCTTGTCTGACAATGATTGTTGGACGACCAATAATTCATCAGTAGATTTCACCCCATGTTTCTTGTATAATTTATATCCTGCTGATAACCTGTCGTTGATTTCATTCATCTTCCGTTCGTCCATTACAATGGATGAGGAAATCATTTCGGCTTCTGCAGAAATATCCTGGATCTCTATTTGGGCTGACCGAAGCCGGCTAGCGATCTCACCAAGCTTAGGATGAAATGTGCTGATGCCTTCCACAGCTTGGGCAAGTGACCTCAATTGTTGGGTAATAGGTGACTCTGTATTGTCGAGCGTTGCTGTAAGCCTGAATAAAATAGCATTGACTTGTTCAGCATGACTTAATAAGGCAGATTCTGTTTCAAGGGTTTCCAGTTCACCGGGCTTAAAATTGGCTTCCTGTAATTCATTATACAGAAATTGAAAATAATCGTACTCCTTTAACGCTTCATTTCGCTGCTTCACCAGATTTTCCCATTGCTTTAAAGATTGATTGAATTGCTGATAAATGCCTGCATATTTTGCGCGTAATGGCAATTGTTTCGCTAAGGCGTCCAGTACCTGCAGTTGGAAATGACTTTGTCCCAGTTGCTGTGAATCAAATTGCTGATGAAGGTCAACCAGCATAGAAGATAGTTCCTGCAATTGACCCAGGTTAACCGGTGTATCGTTGATAAAAGCCCTGGATTTTCCTGCGCCGGAAATTTCACGGCGCAAAATAATTTCGCCATCCACTTCAATATCATACTGCGTAAAGAAATGATGTACTACTTCTGTATCAGGGTGATCAAACAGTCCTTCAACAAAACATTTTTTTTCTTTATTCGCAATAACGGAAGCATCAGCCCTTTCACCAAGAATCAGTCCGAGTGCACCCACGAGTATACTTTTACCGGCACCGGTCTCACCAGTGATAATATTCAGGCCTTTACTGAATTCAACTTCTATACTATGGATGATCGCATAATTGCGAATATTCAGTCGGCGTAGCATGGGTTAAAGTTAATGCTAAGGAGTAACAAATATCGGGCTGCACCAAAATGAAAAAAAGGTGCATCTGCACCTTTTTTCAAGTATTTACGCTACACTGAAATGGTTAATTCTCATGAAGAACATTTCGTACGGGAAAACGTATGTCACTTTTCAAAGTCCGGCTTTGAAATCCTTATTTCTCTTTTGCAATTTCCGGCAATTCTTCATCCACCAGGATTCTTCCACAGTTTTCACAAACGATAATTTTCTTACGCTGTCTGATTTCACTCTGGCGCTGTGGAGGAATGGCGTTGAAGCAACCACCACAGGCATCTCTCACGATCGGAACAACAGCCAGGCCATTACGGTAATTCTTTCTGATCCTTTCATAAGAAGCAAGCAATCGCGGGTCAACTTTTTCTTTTGCTTTGGTGCCCTGGTCACGGAACTCCTGTTCTTCTTTCTCCGTTTCCGCAATAATTTTTTCCAGTTCACCTTTTTTGTGCTTCAGGTTTGTTTCCTTGGCAGCAATATTTTTCTTGGCGGTTTCAAGAAGCCTGGCCTTGTCGGATATTTCTTCCCCGGCATCCTTAATATGTTTTTCAGCCAATTTCACTTCAAGTGTCTGCATTTCGATCTCCTTGTTGATGGCCTCAAACTCCCTGTTATTCTTTACATTTTCTGTCTGCTTCTCATATTTCTTTACGAGTTCCTGCGCCTCTTTGATGGCAGCTTTCTTCTGTTCGATGAATTCATTGATACCATTCACCTCTTCTTCGATGCGTGTTTCCCTCGAATGAAGTCCGGTAATTTCATCTTCCAGGTCGCTGACTTCCATGGGAAGTTCACCTTTCAGGATCTGCACTTCGTCCATCTGGCTTTCAATCTTCTGCAGATTTATCAGAGACGCGAGCTTTTCCTCTACTGAATACTCTTTTACGTTTGCCATATTTTATGCTATATGAGGTATTGAACCGGGTTCGTTTTTGACCCTGATTTAAGGACGGCAAAATTAGGGAATTTTTCTTGCAACAGGTCAAAAAGCAGGTTTATCGTGAATTGTTCACTTTCATAGTGTCCGATATCAGCCAGAATCATCCTCCCATTAGCGTCGAAAAACTCGTGGTATTTTATGTCGGATGTTATGTAAACGTCAGCCCCTGCAGCTAAAGCCCTGCCTGTCAATGAACTACCCGATCCGCCACACAGGGCTACGCGGTTCACCTTAGTACCGGTCAGGGGAGTATGCCTGATCACCTGCAGTTTAAATTTTTCTTTTACCATGGCCAGGAATTCCCGTTCCTCCATTTCTATGGCTGTTTCACCGATAGCCCCAGCACCAATAGACCTGACCGTATTCGAAAGGTTGACGATGTCAAAAGCCACTTCTTCATAAGGATGGGCAAGCTTTAAAGCCTTAATGATAACCGATTCCAAATATGTGGGGAAAACGAGTTCAAGTTTCGATTCAGCCTCGTAATGCCTTGTACCGATCTCTCCAACAAATGGATCTGCACCTGCTTCCGCCTTGAAAGTACCGGTGCCGGCAACGTCGAAACTGCATTCTGAATAATTGCCTATCTGTCCGCCGCCGGCATCAAATACAGCTTTCCTAACTGCTTCAAGATGGTTTATGGGGACAAAACTGTACAACTTTTTGAAGGCTGCTGTTTTGGGAACCAGCGTCTCTACATTTTTCAGTCCGAGTATTTCTGCCATTTTACCATTAACGCCATGGATCACGTTATCCAGGTTGGTATGAATGGCATAGACTCCCACTCCCCTTCGAATTGCTGCGGTAACTGCTTTGCCCACATAATCGCTGGTGCCAATTTTTTTAAGGCCGGAAAAAATAATGGGATGATGGCTAACCACCAGGTTGCAGTTTCGCCTTTGAGCTTCTTCAATAACCTGTTCTGTAGCATCCAATGAAATCATTATACCCGTACAGATAGTAGAAGTATCTCCGATGATCAGTCCGGCGTTATCGTATGCCTCCTGCAAATCAGGAGGGGCAACTGTTTCCAAAACGTTAATAATGTCCAGAATCCTCATAGTATGGGGTTATTATCCGGAAATGAAATTACTTTGATTCAATTGATATGAAGATAGTTTTTGCGTTCGTGATCTGCACTGCATTTTTTACCAACACGGTAGGGGCACAGATTGTAAAGGAAGATTGGGACAATTATGTAATTGCCGTCAACAATCACCCGGTGTCCGTAGTGGTAAACCTTGGGCTGAAGGAAAAAGCACCTTATAAAGAAAGGCCATTTGTGATCATTCTTCGGACTAAGTACACCAACGCAGATCCCAATGGTTTTCCCGCACCGGAGATCAGCGGAACAATGGACAGTATCGAATTTCAACTGGAAGCAAGGCTCAAATCACAACTCGGCGCAGTATATGCCGGGAGGTTTACCCAGCGCGGGCTAAGGGAGTTTTATTTTTATGCGCTTGATACCGTACAATATTTGGGTGCCTGTGCATTTGTAATGGACCAATACCGTGACTTCCCATGGCTTTGCAAAGCGGTGAACGACAAAACCTGGTCGAACTATTTTGAAGTCCTCTACCCTTCCCCTAACGAGCTTGAAAAAATTGAAAATCGGAGGATTATTGAGACCCTGAAGAAGAAAGGCGATCCCCTGAATCAAGCCCGGAAAATCGACCACCTGTTCTATTTTAAATCCCCAACAGTAAGGCAGTCGTTTTTAAAGACGCTTGAACTGACTGATGTTAAGATCGATGAGATGCCGGTAGAAAGAACAGAGTTCGGCGACTACGGCTACAGGCTTAAATTATCAAGGTCTGACACACCAGACCAGCATTCTATGGATAAACTCTGCATTTATTTGCGCGAACTGGCCGCAAAAAACAATGGGATTTACGGCGGATGGCAGACCTATGTAATTAAATAATTAACATCAGGGTTACTTTCCAAAAGATTAGGCATCAATTTAGTACGTATCTTCGCACGGCTAATCGGTCGCAATAAAACACACAAGTTTCCGTTTCATTGTCTGGAACAGATCTTCCGTGTTTTAAAAAGATCAACCAATAGGTTTATGAAAAAGTTGTTCTCACCTCCCACCATGCTCGTTGTCCTCATCATTGCCATATCTGTGGCACATTGTTCAAAAAAAGACGCACAGAAAAATCTAATTATACAGGCCATGACCAATGGCCGCTGGGTAGTGCAACAGTTCACAGAAAGTGCTGTGGACGTAAGCCCGGAATTCAACACCTATGAATTTCAGTTTTATGAAAATGGTACGGTACAGGCCATCAGCGGATCAGTGATCACCAACGGCACATGGACCGCAAACCCTGATGCACGAACCATATCTTCGGTTTTTCCGGTAAGTAATGACACCCTCAAGAGACTGAATGATACCTGGAAAGTGTTCAACAATTCCTTTACACTGGTGGAAGCAAATCCAACTAATACGATGCGGACGGCATATCTGAAACTGGTGAAAAAATAAACATCGGTTATCTTCCCATAATTTTTTCTTTTTCAACACTTTATTGAAAATAAGTTCGGTGTTATTTCGTTTCACCTTTGTCTGACTAACCAGACCCAACGGATCGGCTTTTACAATTATCTTTACCCTGGCTTAAAGATCACAAAACCTTTGAAACGAGTTTATTTAATTCTTTATATACTGCTAACCTCTTTGGGGTCGTTTGCGCAATTGCCAGTGCCAAACTTCAGTGCCAGTAAGACAAGTGGATGCGCACCTTTAGTGGTAGACTTCACCAACCTCACCCCAGGACCTTTGTTGAGCTATTCATGGGACCTCGGAAACGGCGGGCCAATCATTTCCAATAACCCTACACCTGCAACCGTTTATACTGTTTCAGGAACATACACCGTAAAGCTTTACGCAACCAATGCTACGGGCACGGATTCTTTGGTGAGGGTCGATTATATTAATGTACTGCCGGCCCCAGTGGTAAACTTTGTAGCAGATAAAACTTCGGGCTGCTTTCCGGTGGTAACTAATTTCACAGACCAGACTACGATAGCCTCCGGCAGCTTAACCAGTTGGCTCTGGGATTTTGGGGATGGTAAGCAGGATACTGCTCGCAATCCACAGCATATTTATCGTCTGGACAATAATTATAATGTCACGCTTAAAGTGACTTCCAATAATGGTTGTGTATCAAGTTTAACAAAAAATACTTACATCACAGTAACCCCAGGGGTTACTCCCATTTTTTTCAATTCTTTGGCAAACTCCTGTAAGCCTCCCGCAAGTATTGATTTTTTTAATAGTTCGACAGGTCCTGGCACCCTTACCTACCAATGGAGATTCGGGGATGGATCACCCACCGTAACTTCACCAAATCCTTCACACCTTTTCAATGCCACGGGAAGTTATGATGTGAGTCTCATAGTCACAAGTTCTGATGGCTGTACCGATAGCATTATTAATACAGTTGATATTCCGGATGCTAATATAAGTTCTGTAATAGGCAGTCCTGATACAGCCTGTGTAAACCAGCCTGTCAACTTCTTAAATTCCTCCGTGCCGCCCGCAGACAGTAGTGGTTGGAACTTTGGAGATGGAACATCCACAAGTGGTTTCAATGTGAATCACACTTACACGAATCCGGGTACATATAATGTTAAACTAACGAACTTGTTTTTTATCTGTCTGGATACCGTCGTCAAAAAAATTGTAGTTCTGGATACTTCTAAAGTCGACTTTACATCTTCAGATACCGGAAGCTGCCGCGCTCCTTACACAGTAAATTTCAGGGATCTTTCAACCAGTGCGGTTGCATGGTTGTGGGACTTTGGTGATGGCACACAATCTGCTGCTCAAAATCCGACACATATTTACGCTGCACCTGGCATGTATAGAGTAACGCTCACAGCAACTAACCGAAATGGATGTTCTAATACCAGAGCAAAAAATAACTTCATCAAAATTTCACCTCCTTCTATAACCTTTTCCAATCTTCCTGATAGCGGCTGCGCACCACTTACCATTACGCCACTGGCTACAGTGTTAGCTCCGGATGGCATAGCTTCATATTTCTGGAATTTTGGCGATGGCACCACAAGTTCTTTAGCTAATCCGTCTCATACATATAATACACCAGGTAGCTACAATATAAGCCTTGCAGTCATTACCAACGGGGGCTGCCTAACCATTCTTTCTATACCACAGGGAATTAAAATAGGGACGTCAGCACTTGCAGATTTTGATGCAACACCCCTAAATGTGTGTGCCGGTGAAGTAGTTAACTTCAGAAACCTTTCTACTGGTACCATTACTGGGTACCGATGGAATTTTGGTGATAACGGTTCTTCTATTTTACGCGATCCTGTATATAAATACACCGATACAGGCAAGTTCAATGTTACCCTAAACGCTTATAATAATGGCTGTGCGAACAGCATCACCAAACCGTTGTACATAAGTGTATATGGAACAGTCGCAAGGTTTAATTATACGATTAACTGTAGTAACAAACTGCAGGTGAACTTCAGGGATAGTTCAATCAATGCCGTAACACGTTCATGGAACTTTGGTGACGGGTCTCCAATAGTTACCGGGCTGCTAACGCCTACGCATACCTTCCCTGCTTTTGGCAGTTACGATGTTAGCCTTACCACCACAGAGGGAACATGCACCTACGTCCAGGTTAAAAGAATCAGGTTGTTTGATGAAAAAGCGAATTACAATTTCTCTCCTTCAGTATTATGCAGGGGCTCTAACATCACGCTGACTGCATCGGCTATTGACAGCAATGTATTACGTTACGACTGGGATTATGGTAATGGAACTTTCATCACCGGCACTAAAGTTGTTACCCAGGTTTATGATACACCAAGGCTGTATATTACCAGGTTAGCATTGATAGATATAAATGGATGTTCTGATACTGCCGTGCGCAATATTTCTGTCGGGGGACCGCGTGCAATTTTTAATGCGATCAATCCAACAGGTTGTGTGGGACTTACGGTAAATTTCAATGATTCGTCAAGGTCAGATGGCTTCAACAATATCATTAGTAGAATATGGGATTTCGGTGACGGGAGTGTGCAAACCATAAACACTCCACCTGTTGCTCATCAATACAACACAACAGGGTTTTTTAACGTAAAACTTAAAGTCACAGATGCTGTGGGATGTATCGACAGCATGGTTCAAAATAGTCTGGTAGTTGCAACCAGACCAAGAGCATCATTTGTTGTTCCTTCTGACACCATATCCTGTCCTGGCAAGTCCATACAATTTCTGACAAGCGCCACCGGTGCCATAGTCTCACATGCTTGGGAATTTGGGGATGGGGGTATATCCGGGTCAAGAAACCCGCAACACACGTACACTGCTGTAGGACAATACACCGTAAAATTAAGGGTGAGCGATCGCTACGGATGCGCTGATTCAATAACGCAGGTTAACAGGATCATTATTGACACACCATTTGCTGCATTTACCGTAAGTGACAGTATCGGCCTTTGTCCACCGTTGCAGGTAGTTTTTACATACACAGGGCGATTTGCAAAATCGATTAGATGGATTTTTGGCGATGGCGATATTTCAGACACTATAGCACCACGCCATTTATATGGTAAGGCCGGAGTTTATATTGCTAAACTCGTTGTAACATCACCCGGGGGATGTACAGATACGGCGTTTCAAACCATCAGGGTATTAGGCCCAAGCGGAAACATTAGTTTCAACCCTCCAGGCGGATGCTTACCCACAACAGCAGATTTTACGCTCAGGTCAACGAACACGGATGTTATCAGGTGGCTGTTTGGTGACGGTACTGCTACGCCTATTACACCCCCCACAAAGGATACTTTTGTCACCCACACTTATATCACCGGTGGTGATTTTCTGCCGCAGGCAATACTGACTGATACTGCGACGAATTGCAGCGTGGTCATCGATGCATCCAGCAAAATCAAAGTCATATCCTTCAAGATGGGCTTAATATCTAACAAAACTTTACTCTGCGACAGGGGCAATATTTCATTTGCAGATACCACCAATACCGTTGGAACGATCAGCAACTGGCAATGGGATTTTGGTGATGGATCTACAGGTACCGGACAGTTCCCGACACACTTTTATAACAGCCCTGGATTGTACTCTGTCAAGCTTAGTGTGCTTACCCAGTTCGGCTGTACCGATTCCATTACTATTCCAAACCTGGTGAAAGTAGTAGCTTCTCCTGTAACAGATATTGCTTCGAACGACACGCTATGCCAAAACAGATTCATGACTTTCCAAGGCATAGAAACCATTGCGGATACTTCACTACTAACCTGGCGTTGGAACTTTGGCAATGGTGACACTTCAGTTTTACAGAACCCAAATCCTGTACAGTATAATTTTGCCGGCAGCTACGATGTGAGACTGATCACGACTAACAGTAGTGGATGTAAAGACACAACCCTGAAAAATATTAGAATCAATCCTTTGCCCAATACTAATGCCGGATTAGATACAACGATTTGTCTTGGCCAGACGGTACAGTTAAATGCCACCGGTGGTAATTTTTATGAATGGCTTCCTCCAAATAATACGCTAAGCTGTATTAATTGCGGTTCACCCATTGCAACACCTTTGATAAACACCACCTACCTGGTCAGGGGTGTAAATAACTTTGGTTGTGAGAAAAGAGATTCAGTTACGATATTTGTAGTTCAGCCCAGCACAGTGGTTGCACCCCCGGATGATTCACTCTGCGCGGGTCAGGGCATCAGGCTATTCGCCACGGGTACCCAGGTGTATAGCTGGTCCCCTGCTACAGGCCTGAACAATACCAATACATCATCCCCGATTGCGAGACCGGGCTCCAGCATTACTTACGTAGTAACAGGGTCGGATAGCCGAAATTGCTTCGTCACTACAGATAGTGTACGCGTCTCTGTATTCCCTGTGCCTGCTGTTAATGCCGGACCAGACATCACCATACCCGCAGGCTCGAGTACACCGCTGAATGCTAACCCATCAGCCGATGTAATAGGCATAACCTGGACACCAGTAACTGGCTTAAGCTGTACTACCTGCCCAGACCCCATTGCAACACCCAAGAAGAAAACAGCATATACCGTAACGGTCATCAATAACGGCGGCTGCATAAACACTGACCAGATAACGGTCTTCGTTACCTGCGACAACAGCAACATTTTTGTGCCAAATACTTTTTCACCTGATGGCGATGGAAATAATGAACAGTTTTACCCGAGAGGCCGGGGTATTGTAACGGCCAAATCGTTCAGGATATTTAGCCGGTGGGGACAACAGGTCTTTCAGGCCCAAAACTTCCTGATCAATGATGCATCAACAGGTTGGGATGGAACATTTAAAGGTGCGAAACTGCCGCCTGATGTGTATGTCTACATCCTGGAAGTCTATTGTGAGAATGGCAATCTGGTCAATCTAAAAGGTGACGTAATGTTGGTGAGATAAATAATACCATTGAAAAAAAAGTATACATATAAAATATTGCTGTTTGTTTTCCTGTTCACTGGATACTCGAGTGATATGATTGCACAGGATCTTCATTTCTCTCAATTTTTTGCTGCCCCCTTATTACGAAATCCTTCCTTTGCGGGCTTATATGAAGGTGATGTAAGGGTTCAGGCAGTCTATCGGAATCAATGGAGCTCGATTTCGTTTCCCTATCAAACGGGTTCACTAAATATGGAATATAAATTCCCTGTGGGCAACGGTGATGATTTTTTTACAGCGGGTATGCAATTGTTCTTCGACCGGGCAGGATCGGTTGCCCTTACCACTAACCAGATACTACCTGTAATAAATTTTCATAAGTCGATGAGTTCATCGCGAAATACTTACCTCTCACTCGGATTTATGGGCGGCATAGTGAGCAGAAGAATAGACCAGTCAAGGGTTACGACCAACAACCAGTACGACGGTTTTGGATACAACGGATCTCTGCCAACGGGTGAAGTGTTCGACAATAATTACGCTTACTTCGATATGACGGTTGGCATGAGCCTTAGCACTACACTGGGATCGGAAGAACAACACCTGATCTTTGGCGGACTGGCTTATCACCATTTCAATAAACCAGTGAATTCATTTTATAGAAGCATCAACCATCTTCCGAAATGGGTATTGTCGGGCGGACTAAAACTTAATGCCGACCAGATGTCTTATGTAACTCTCTATGCAGACTACAGCAAACAGGGACCGTACCAGGAAGCCGTTGCAGGTGGAATGTATTCCAGGAAAGCAGGTGATGAAGATGTACCTACAGTAACCGTTCATATGGGAATGTTTTACCGGTATAAGGATGCGCTTATTCCAGCCGTAAAACTAGATTACTATCCTTTCTCCTTTGGCTTTACCTATGACATCAACGTGTCCGCTCTTCAAACGGCAAGCAATAACCGTGGGGGGCTTGAAGCATCATTATCTTATGTCAATTTTATCGAAAATGATAAGTCGAGCCGCGAGAAATTGAAGTGCCCCAAGTTTTGATTGCAGCGCAACGGTATTATCGCTGAACAAAATATTCTTTCTCCTGTTTAACACCTACATATATAATTACAAAGACATGGGTATCTCCGTTGGGCAACAAGCGCCAAATTTTTCTTTATTTAATAGCGAAAAACATAAGGTTAACCTCACCGAATTCAAAGGAAAAAATGTGTTGTTGTTATTCTTCCCCCAGGCCTTTACCGGAGTTTGTACGGCAGAACTTTGCTCCATCAGGGATAATATGCACCAGTATTCATCGCTAAATGCCGAAGTAATGGGCGTTTCTGTGGATTCTGTGTTTACCCTGGCCAAATTCAAGGAAGAGCAACAATACAATTTTCCTCTACTGTCCGATTTCAATAAGGAAGTCAGCGCCGATTATGGCTGTCTTTACCACGATTGGATACTGGATATGAAAGGAGTATCTAAAAGGTCAGCATTCCTGATCGATAAAGAAGGCGTGGTGAGGTATGCCGAAGTTCTGGAAAACCCCGGTGAGCAGCCAAATTTCAAGGCAATAGATACTACTCTCTCGGCGTTACAGTAAAGTATAACCCTGAAATACAGTGGATTAAACAGGTTTTTCTGGATTTTGCAGATTACCTGTCTGAATAATCACTGGAACACTTGCATAAACGGTATTATTGAATTATTTTAGGGTGTATCTTTATATCCAATATGATAAGGATTTTTACCTTGTTGTTCCTATGTTCCTTTTTATTTGCTGCTGAAGGGCGGTCTCAGGATGCTTTGGCCAAACCTGCAGCAGGGACAGTAAGGCTTATAAAAATTTATCCTAATCCAGCAACCACCTTTATCATCATTGAACTACAGAAAAACCTCGATAAAAACTGTACATTCCAGGTCTTCAATTTCTCCGGTAAAAAAATTGTGGACATTCAGGTCTCTGGTCGCACTCGAATCGACCTTACCCCTTATTCGCGCGGTATATATATCATCCAGCTCAAGGACGGCAATGGCAAGACTATCGAAGCCGGAAAGTTTCAATTAGAAAAATAGAATAGCAATTTCTATTCTCTTGGAGCAATGCAATAACATAAACTCCATCGACGAGTATAATTCAAAAATCAGAAACAATTGGACCTTTAAAGTGCACTCTCTATTAGCATATTAAAGTGGCCGATAGCGAAATCTGTACTTCATCCTCACATTCAATCACATTGCGCAATTGATCACATTTCCTACAACGCTTGTGCAATAAAAAACTTGAGATACTGTGTATTTTCAAGCCCGCGCATGATAGGATGATCTGCTGATTGTGCCTGAAACACTACCTGTCTTAACCTTCTTTTTGCGTCCCAGGCTGCCTCATGGATAGTGTCCAGAAAAACATCAGGGGATACCAGGTTAGTGCACGACGAAGTAACCAGGAAACCACCGGGTTTTAAGAGTTTTATTCCCCTAAGATTGATCTCCTTATAACCAGCAATTGCTTTCTGAATGTGTTCACGTGTTTTGGTAAACGATGGCGGATCCAACATTACCACGTCCCATGTCTTACCTTCTTTGGTCCACTGTTTCAATGCGTCAAAAGCATTGATCTCCATAAAACGGCAAACGTTTTCAAGCCCGTTCAATTTTGCATTGCGTTCCGACTGGGCCACTGCACTTGCAGAAATATCTAATCCCAGGACCGACTTTGCCCCATAATGTGCGGCGTGTATTTCAAAGGTTCCAGTGTAACAAAAAGCGCCAAGTACATCGGCACCTTTAACAATATGCTGTATCGTCCTTCTGTTATCCTGCTGATCAAGAAAGTAGCCTGTCTTTTGCCCGTTTGCTATATCTACATAAAAGTTCAAGCCATTTTCGCGGATCATTATGGTAGTGTCGAAAGGCTCACTAAGGAAACCCTTGATCTGTGTAAGGCCTTCCAGTTCCCTTACCGGCACGTCGTTTCTTTCATAAATTCCTTTAGGAGAAAAAATAGATTCAAGGGCCTTCACAATAGCTGGCTTCCATCGATCCATTCCCAAAGTCAGCGTCTGAATCACAAAATAGTCGTTGAATTTATCGATGATCAACTGGGGCATGTCATCAGCCTCACCAAAGATCAGCCGGCAATTTTCAGTGTACCCTAACTTTTTACGGTATTCCCATGCATGCCTGATACGGTTAAAAAAGAATAATTCATTGATGACGTCATCTTTCTTCCTGGTCATTAGCCTGACAAGGATTTGAGATTTCGGATTAATATAGCCCTGGCCAACAAACTTTCCATCAGCTGATTCTACTATTACCGTATCGCCAGCCTCAATACCATTAACTAACGGTTCCACTTCATTGGCAAATATCCACGGGTGTCCGTTGATCACACGGAACCCGATACGCTTCTTCAGCCTGACTTTATTCATGGCGCAAAATTAGGCATAACCACCGCAGTTGCGGTAAAGCATGCCTCACCAAATTCACCTTATCTTTATAAAAAATTGAATACCATGGTGAAAACTACCATTCCGGCGCTGCTTACAACCATCCTTATCATCAGTGTTCTTTGTTTTTCCTGCTCTTCATCCCGCTATCAACAAGGGTTTAGTTATCAACCAACATACTCCGGACCAAACGTGTCAGGTAGCCTGTCAACTGAGAAAGAAATTCCGGCAAGGGATACACTTGCATCAACAACCACTGAAAACATCTATCAGCAACCTGCGATCCATGCTCCTGCTAACGCCCTCCAAACAGATGTTTTGGCCAATATTATACAGCAGGAGTACCATGAAACTGCTCCATCTGCCCAACCGTTAAACAACCGTGAAGCTGTCCATAACATTGCCACAAAATATGCTTCCAGCCAAAATATAACACTGACCAACAAGCAATTGAGAAAACTAGACCGATTCGCTGCCAAAATGGAAAAGAAACAAAAAAGGGGCGCACAAGACGTACAGTGGGGGCCCTCCAACAACCTTGAATGGTTCGTGTTACTGGGCGCAGGCGTTGCCCTTGTTACGGGTATTTTGGGAATTGGATTTGGCTGGTTTGTTTTTCTTGGCCTTGCCCTTGTTTACCTCTACCTAAAGCTCCTTAAAAACAATTGATAATTCGCGACATTTTGGCTTAAACTGCTTGCTTGGCAAGCGTTTTGACATCTTGCTCTGAACGGAAATTAAGTATCATGAACCAGAAAGAGGGAAATACCCAGCAAGAACAACCTGAAGATATGTCCATGAGTATAAATGCAGATGATAGTATATCAGGATCTACACACCTGAACGAGTCCCTGGCAGAGGAATCCGAAATGGAAAAATTGCAGGAAGCTTTGCAGGAGCAGAAGGATAAATACCTGAGACTTTATGCAGAGTTCGACAATTTCAGGCGTAGAACTGCCAAAGAAAAAGTGGAACTGAGCCAGACTGCTGGAAAAGAGGTAATTCAGTCATTGCTTGAAGTGTTAGATGACTGTGACAGGGCGGAAAAGCAATTGCAATCAACGAAAGACCTTGACAGGATCAGGGAAGGCGTCCAGCTTGTATTTCATAAACTCAGGACTTCCCTTAAGCAAAGGGGCTTGAAGGAAATGACGAGCATTGGCGAACCGTTTAATCCTGACATTCATGAGGCTATTACCGAGATACCTGCGTCATCACCTGAAATGAAAGGAAAAATACTTGACCAGGTTGAAACGGGCTATTATTTGAATGATAAGATTATTCGTTTTGCAAAAGTGGTGGTAGGTAAATAACCCTCAACTCCGGAGATCTATATATGAGCAAAAGAGACTATTATGAAGTGCTGGGGGTGACGAAGTCGGCCTCTGCTGACGAAATAAAAAAAGCATATCGAAAAGTAGCCATGCAGTTTCACCCAGACAGAAATCCAGGTGATAAATCTGCTGAAGACAAATTCAAAGAAGCCGCTGAGGCCTATGAAATACTTAGCGACCAGGATAAACGTGCTCAATACGACAGGTTTGGCCATGCCGGAGTTGCCGGTAATGGACGAGGCGGGTATGGTGGCAATATGAATATGGACGACATATTCAGCCAGTTCGGTGATATTTTCGGAGAAGACATTTTTGACAATTTCTTTGGTGGACAGGGAAGAGGAGGACGTGGACAAGGTGGCAGACCAAGGGGCTCCCGTGGATCAAATCTTCGTATAAAGATCAAGCTTACTTACGAGGAAATTGCTAAAGGCGCATCAAAAACAGTTAAGGTTAAAAAACACATTACCTGTACTACCTGTACGGGTAGCGGTGCAAAAGATAAAAGCTCAGTACAAACCTGTGGCACCTGCGGAGGAAGCGGCCAGGTGAGAAAAGTCACCAATACATTCCTTGGCCAAATGCAGACGGTTACTACTTGTCCGGCTTGCGGCGGTGAAGGTTCTACCATTACACAGAAATGTAACTCATGCAAGGGTGAGGGCCGAGTTTATGGTGAAGAAACGGTAACTCTTGACATTCCAGCCGGTGTCCAGGAAGGCATGCAGTTGAACCTTAGCGGGAAAGGAAATGCAGGTGAACGCGGCGGTGCACCCGGTGATCTTATTATTTTGATAGAAGAAGAAGCCCATGGTCAATTACAACGCGATGGTCTCAATGTAGTGTTTGATTTATATATCTCTATCCCAGATGCCATATTTGGAACACAATTGGAAGTTCCTACCATTGATGGAAAAGCAAAAATCAAAGTTCCCCCGGGAACTCAGAGCGGAAAAATCTTCAGGCTTAAAGGAAAAGGTTTCCCCGCAGTAAATAACAATTATGAAAAAGGCGATCAACTGATTCATGTGAATGTATGGACACCACAGCACCTGAACGCAGAGGAAAAAGCCATCATGGAAAAACTCCAGGAGTCTCAAAACTTTGTGCCTAAACCGGAGAAGAATGAGAAAAGCTTTTTCGATAAGGTGAAAGAAATGTTTGGGTGAGAACGCCAATACACAAGAGTAACGCCAAAACGCAAGAGAGACGCAGAGGCGCCAAGGTAGACGCAGTGACTCAAAAAAGAGCAGTGACGCAGGAAAAACGCAGTGATAAGGCAAAGACCTTATTTCTTCTTTTTTAACGGTTGATATATCTTCTGAGCCTTAATCACCATTTCATAAAATTCTTTCTGAAGATTATTGGTCTGGTCAGCAGATTCTGCTGTCAAGGTAGACAGTTCCTGCCAGCTCATATTTTTTACATAATCCGAATTCCGCAGCATAAGGCCAAATAATGCCACTGATGAAGCAAACCTCAAAAAAGCTCTTGACTCTTTATATTCAAGGTAATTATACGGGCATGAAAACGAAGAGTAACGCTCTTCCTTGCCTTCAGGCATGCGGTAATGAATACGCGCAGATGCGATGGGCTTCGACATAGTACCCACCGTCATCGCTGCTTTATTCTCGTCTGTTGGCTCCAGTTCAAATATGGCGATCATTGAATGTCCCGATCCTATTTCACCACCTTCAAGTTCACTGGTTGAATCAGCCAACGCACTTCGTTTGTTGTCGAACCCAATCAATCGATATGCTTTTACCAGTTCAGGGTTGAAGGCAACGTTCATGTATACGTCATCTGCTGCGGCATACAAGGTTTGTGTAAGTTCTTTAACCAAAACCTTTTCACCTTCCATTTCATTGTCGAGATAGGCAAAATTGCCATTACCTTTTTTCGCCAATACCTCAATTTTTGAATCTTTATAATTGCCCATTCCCACGCC
>JANMMA010000371.1:0-2356 GCA_031372815.1 Sphingobacteriales bacterium | reverse complement strand
GGATTACGGATTACGGATTGCGGATTGGAAATACAGATTTGCGGGTCGATACTTTTCAAGAGACGTTATTTTAAAATTTATTATTCTATTTATTTTTCCAGAGAAAGATTACTGAAGCATTAATGATTCAAAATCCGCAATACGCCAACCCGCCTACGCTAAAGCTTCGGCGGGCGGAGTCCGATAATCCGCAATGCGTAATCCGCAATTCGTAATGGCGAAGGCCAAATCCGTCAATCCGCCAATTCACCAATCCTTGATCCCCTCAAAGTTTTTCAAACGGCCTCTTCATCAGCGCCCCAAAGTCTTCATCTTTTTCATTGGGATAATAGCGATCGAGCCCGTATTTAATATCCTCCGGCTTCATTGAAGTGAAAGTTCCCAGCAACCTGTCCCATATAGAAAACACTGCGCCATAATTTGAATCGGTATAGGGTTGTTTCCAGTGATGATGCACTTTATGCATATTGGGAGATACAAGAATATAGCTAAGCCATTTATCCAATGCGGCAGGCAGTTTTATATTGGCGTGTTCGAAAGTGGTAAAGAAGACGAGGAAGGTCTGGTAGATCATTACCGCATACATCGGCGCGCCGGCAAGGATAATACCCATGAAAAAAAACAAACCGCGAAAAACCGATTCCAGCGGATGGTGCCTTAGCCCCGTGGTTACATCAACATTATTATCGGCATGATGGATAATATGAAAGCGCCAGAAGAGCGACACTTTATGCTCTGTAATATGTACAAGCCATCCCCCGAAAAAGTCCAGGGTAAGTGCGCAAATAAAGATTGTTGCCAGTGGTCCAGCATTGAACCAATATACCAATCCGAACTGACTGGCTTTAGTCCAATCGGCAATCATCAGGATGAAAACGGCCAGGATAGTATGTATTACAAAGTGTATGGCCGTGAAACCGATGTTTACAAAAGCATGCCTGACTTTTGTTTTTTTATAATGCATGGTGATCAGCGGGATCGCTCCTTCGATGATCCAGAGGAGCACCATTCCGCCAACATAAAAAGCAAATCGCTGAACTGGCCTGTTTTCAAGGCCGTTAAAAAAATTGATAAAAGCGTCAAAGGGCATGCTTCTAAATTAGTAATATTTCTTCTTAATAAACGGATTGGCGAATTAGCGGATTGTCGGATTCCTCAAGAAAAAAGGCTGAACAAAATTCAACCTTTTAAAAAATATTTAATTCGTCAATCAGCAAATTCGCCAACCCGCCAATCTAATGCTTAATCAATAACCAAGGGTTATTGATTAAGCATTAGCGGCATTACCAACATAAGTAGTTCTTCGTTTTCTTCCTGGTCGGTAGGTTTAAGAATGCCCGCTTTGGTAGGTGTTGAAAGCTCCATCCTAACTTCAGCGCTGTCGGTGGCCGACAACATCTCGATGAGGAACCTGGCGTTGAAGGCAATCTGCATGTCTTCCCCATCATACTGGCACTTCATGCGCTCATTACCTTCAAAGCTGAAATCGACGTCCTGGGCGGTAAGTTGCAGTTCAGAGCCGGTGATGCTAAGGGCCACCTGGTTAGTGCTTTTATTACTGAAAATGCTTATCCGGCGAAGGGCACTTTGGAAATCAGTACGGGTAACTACCATTTTATAGGGATTGTCTGCCGGGATAACTACTTTATAATCAGGGAAACGCGCGTCAATCAGTCGACAAACCATTTGGGTTGTGCCGTGGTCAACAAATAAGTGATTGCTGTTATAAGAGATCTTTAATTCGTCTTCATTATCGGGCAAAGCTCCTTTTAGCAGGTTTAGTGGCTTGCGGGGAACGATGAAATTGTCTGCCTTCGGACAACTCACTTCGCTGCGCTTATACTTAACCAGGCGGTGTGCATCAGTAGCGACCACGGTCAGGCTTTTTTTATCCAACTCAAAATACACACCTGTCATAGCCGGCCTCAGGTCATCATTACTGACTGCAAACAGTGTTTTATTGATGGCTGTCAATAAGGCCGAGGAAGTCATGGAAAATGCTGTTGTTTCATCGGCCGATGGCTCTTTTGGGAAATTGTCGGGGTTTTCGCCCATAACCTTATACTTACCATTATCGCTGGTGATCTCGATGCCAAAATTCTTATCGATATTGAAAGTCAGCGGCTGTTCGGGCAAATTTTTGAGTGAATCCATCAGGATCTTGGCGGGAATACAAACCTTTCCGCTGTCTTTAGCCTCAATATCCATGTGGATCTTCATAACAGTCTCTAAATCGGTAGCCACCACCGTTAGTTTGTTCTTTTCTATATGAAAAAGGAAGTCTTCTAAAATAGGAAGAACAGTATTTGCGTTAATAACACCGTTGATCTGTTGGAGTTGTTTCAGAAGAGCAGAA
>JANMMA010000367.1:0-4619 GCA_031372815.1 Sphingobacteriales bacterium | reverse complement strand
AAATAATGTATTTGGTATAGTGCTGTGGTGATGTTTTTTATAGCCATGCCAGAGCGAGTAAAGACCAACACAAAGTGCCAGAAAAATCATCCCGTATTCAAACACTGCGTTGTTAATTATGTTGATGACAAATAAGGGAAGGCTTGACAGTACCAGCGGCAGGATGGCACAGTGAATGGCACAGGCAACCGAAGTGGCAATTCCTAGAGCATCATAATTTATTTTCGTCATCATTTTACCTTCTAAGTTTGTCGTCACTACCGAGTGTCATAATTTAGCTTAACAGTTCTGGGGCGTAAACTTTAGCATACTATTTCTCAACACTTCTGGAACCTCGTTAAGTTTCCAATTTGCCAACACTTCTTATTATTGTCTGTTTTACCTTAGTGTGATATGGGTTTACCCGACTGAATTTTCATCTCCTCAGCGGTAAAGTTATCAAATATTTGCAACTTTGTTGCAAATTAATTCATAATTTGTGGTTGATATGAGTAAGAAAACGATTTTCTACCTGGTTTTTTTCACTGTCCTTTTCCTGGGCTTTTATGCGGTGATGGTAAATGTTACGGACATCGGAAAGGAGAAACTTCCGCCGCTGAACAAGGTGCATGAGTTTCATTTTGTACGGCAAGATGGAAAGGAAATAACACAAAAAGACGTTGTTGGCAAAACGTACATCGCAGAATACTTTTTCACCACATGCAAGGGTATTTGTCCGAAGATGAATAAGAACATGCAAAAGGTATATAATGAATTAAAGAATGACAAAAACTTCATGGTGCTCTCTCATACCGTTGATCCGGAAACAGATTCTGTTCCTGTATTAAAAAGGTATGCAGATTCTATTGGCGCATCGATTGACAACTGGTGGTTCCTGACAGGAACCAAAGAAAATCTATATAAAACAGCGCGAGAAAGTTATTTGCTTGATGACCCTCAAAACAGCAGTAAAAACATCACGGATCAATTTATTCACACACAATTTTTTGCTCTTGTGGATAAGGAAGGACAGGTCAGGGGTATTTATGATGGATTGAAAAAAGATGAAACAGAACAATTGGTCGTCGATTGTAAAAAACTATTATCCGAAAAGCCTTAGGTGTTATCATGGAGGAAATGGTACTGGACATATTACGCAAACATAACCTTAGCAATACAGATAGCAGAAGGGCCATACTTGATGTTTTCCTGTCGTCAAAAAATGCCCTGGATCACCATGATATGGAAGAAAAAACGGGTGAACGTTTCGACAGGGTAACCATCTATCGCACCCTTCAAACCTTTATTGACAGGGGTATTGTACATACTATTCCTACTGCGGACAATATTGTAAAATATGCCCTCTGCCGCGAACAATGCTCAGCGGGCCATCACCACGATAATCATATTCATTTCTTTTGTGAAAAATGTGGTACTACCACTTGCCTGGATGAAACGAGTATTCCCAAAATTCCCCTGCCTAAAGGCTATGTTGGTAATGTGGTGAACGTGGTAGTGAATGGCACTTGTAGTAAATGCGGTAATGCGGTGAAGCGGTAGAAAGTCTGAAGATTCGAATGAGCTGGTTCGGCAATGCAAATTTGTACTTGCACACTAGCACATTTCCCAATTACGACGACAGTCGTCTAAGTTCCTCACTTACCATCTCCATCAATTCGCTAATTTTTTCTGAAGAAAAATCCAGGGTTAGTCCGGCGGCTTTATATAATTCAGGTAATGTTTTTGTACCTCCAAGGCTTAACGCATGCGTATAATTTTGAATAGCCTGCTGTTTATTTTCCCGGAACTGTTTCCACATGCCCAAAGCACCCAACTGCGCAATGCCATATTCGATATAATAAAAAGGAACTTCAAATAAATGTAATTGCCTTTGCCAGCTTATGTTTCGATATGGCATCAGTCCGCTATAATCAATGGCTGACGAAGAGAATTCACTAAGTATATTCATCCATGCTTCAGTTCTTTCATTTTCAGTATGGTTAGCATTCTCATAGACCCAGTGCTGGAATTTATCTATCGTGGCAATCCAGGGAAATATAGTGATCACCCTCTCAAGCTGATGTCGTTTTGCTCTTTTTAAGTCTGCCTCATCATCAAAGAACACGTGCCAATAATCCATCGTAAATAATTCCATCGCCATGCTGGCAACTTCAGCCATTTCAGTAGGATACTCCTTGAAATTGGTGAGTTCGAGCGGATGGGACAAGAATGAATGTATCGCGTGCCCTCCTTCGTGGACCATGGTGGTCACATCGCTCATCTGTCCGGCTGCATTCATGAAAATGAATGGAGCACCGCTTTCAGCGAGTGGCATATTATATCCGCCAGGAGCTTTTCCTTTCCTGCTGTCGAGGTCAAGATGATTCATTATTTCCATTCTGCGCAGGCAGTCTGCAAAAAAAGGATCAAGCTCTTCCAGGCACTGAATGGTTTTGTGTAACAATTCTTTTCCTTCCTTAAATGGTCTTAATGGTTCCAGGCCTTTTGGTTCGGCCTCAGTATCCCATGGCCTTAAAATGTCCACACCAAGTTTGATCCGGTGCCGTTCAAAAATTTCATCAACCAGTGGAAGTACCTGGCTGCTGACGGCTTTATGAAATTGAAAACAATTTTCAGCAGTGTAATCAAATCGACCCATCTCTATAAACTTGTAGTCGCGGTAATTTCCAAAACCTGCATTGACTGCGAGGTTATGACGCTTCTCTACCAGCTGGGAAAACAGGGTATTAAGTGGTTCTTTATCGGTCAGCCTTCTTTCGTTTATTTTTCTGTAAACCTCTTCCCTTTTTTCACGGTTCGGGTCTTCGAGGAATTTGGCGGCCTGTTGTAGCGTGTATTCGTTACCGTTAACATCAACGGTCATCGCGCCAACGATCTGTCCGTAGTGTTGCTGCAATACATTGATTTCTGCCTGGATCGGAATATTAGCTTCGCGATATAGCTCAATGTTTTTGCGGACATTTCTCAGGTAAGTAAAATATTTTTCCTGGTCCAGTTCTTTGGAGAACGGTGATTCAACCAGTTTCTTGTTTAGCAGATCCGCGTATGGCTGGATCTTTGGTTGGATTTCCTGGTAGAAATAGTTGAAGGATTCCTCCAGTGATTTGTCTGTGGTATCACAGGTCATGCGGATTTGCCTCCAGCAAGCGTCTTCACTTACAACAGCTTCAACTTCGTTGACGTCTTTCAGCCATGATTCAAATTCCCGTAGAGAGGCAATTTGTCGCTCAGCAAGGTTCTTAAAATATGGTTCGAGGCTTTCCCAATCGGATATTATAAAATCATCAGGTAGAAATGACCGCTTGATCTTGCTGATATCTGCTGAATAATTCATGGGAGGTGTTTGTCTTTACAGTTTTAACCGAAGCTATGCAGCTGAAGCCAGCACCGGACTGTTTGTTGGTTAAGGTTCCGCTAAAATTTTACGGACGCCAAAGTTTGAAGTGTCGCTGAGTAGAATAATTCAAAAAAATTATTTCTTCTTTGCGGATTTTTTTGGGGTTTCTTTTACTGCTTCGGCATCTTTAGCAACCGTATTGGATTTGTTCGCTTTTGCCGCAGGCTTGGCCGGTTTTTTCTCTTTCACTTCTTCCTTATCTTCCGTCTTTATCGCTTTAGATTTTTTCACTTCTTCCTTGTCTTCCGTCTTTATCGCTTTAGATTCTTTCACCTCTTCGTTATCTTCCGTCTTTATCGGTTTAGCTTTCTTTACTGGCTTCACTTCTTTAACAGCAGGAGCGGCTTCTTCCTCTTCCCGCTCTTCTTCTGGTAGTTCCTCTGAGCGTTTCACTTCCACACCATGTGTTTTCAAAATGCTGTACCAGCGGACCATTTTTTTCATGTCGCTGTTATATACCCTTTCAAAGTCAAGATCAGGGAATACCGTTTCGAAAAAAAGCTTAACGGCTTTGGCATCTTTTTCTTCCGGCAGTTTTTTTCCGGCTTTTTCCATAGCAAAGAAAATCTCAGTGAGATTGACGTTGTCATTTACGGTATATACTTCAATGCTTTCAAGATGTGAAAGATTGTGTGTGCGCGACGAAACAAACCTCGTGGCCTTGTCCTCAAGCCCCCTCACAATTGCCCCGTCTGTTTTGCTGCTGATAATCTCAAATAATCCCGGCAGTCCGGTAACCGATACAATCTTGCGATATTCCATATGTGCGTTAATGTTGAAGGGTGCAAGATAATCCATTTATTAAAATGGGAAGTCTGACCCCAAAAATGACCTGATTGCATTTTTTGCCATACGACCCTGCCCCAAATGACCTGGATGCATGCCATACAACCTAACCAAAATGACCTGATTCCAAATTTTGTCATAACTTAATAGTTCCCCTCAAAACAAATAATATGAACTGTAAAAAGATCTTTATTCTCCTTTCTGTCGGGTTAATATCCCTGACGTCAAAAGCTCAGTTAGGCGATTCTATAAAAACATACCTGATCCGTGATTTCGAACGGGCAAAAGCCTATACTCAGGAATATTTAAATGTTATGCCTGCCGATAAGTATAGCTTTAAGCCGAACGATAGTGTCAGGACCTTTGCCGAACAGATGCTTCACATTGCAGATGGCAATTTTGGAATTGCTGGAGTGGCTTCCGGGCGTCCTGTACC
>JANMMA010000366.1:0-2688 GCA_031372815.1 Sphingobacteriales bacterium | reverse complement strand
GCGGATTGCGGATTGCGGATTTTCCGATTGCGGATTACGGATTGCGGATTGCGGATTAGATTGCAAATATTTAATGAAACCACCGAGCTTTTTTCCTATCAAAGTTGCTTTCTTAGTGTATAATATATAGTCCTCTTCTGCAATCATCTCTGCCTTATACAATATGCAGAACTGATTAAACACTTCTCCGCATGATCCTTTAGCGTATTGAAGAAATCTCAAAAAATGGCCATTGTGGTCGTATTCAAATCCTTCGGCAATATTATTTGAAATAGAACTTGCTGCCGCCCTTAGTTGGTCTTTCATCCTGTAATCTGTTTTAAGTTTCCCCAACTCACAAAATTTATAGATCTCGGCTGCAAACTCCACGGATTCCTGCCATAGGGGCAATTGTGTAAATGATGCGTATCCTGCCATCACACAAAATTCAATGACTATTTCCATAACGCGCCGTTGAAACACTCATGAACTGGCTGTTAATCCGCAATTCGCAATCCGCAATTCGTAATTATACCGCATGTATCACGTAAGTCACGACCCCCCAAACCGAAAATTCTGCAAAGGGATCAACATCAATAGTGGCCAGCTTGCTGGTTTCAGGTATAAGCCGGATCTTATTAAAGTTTTTTTCAAAACGCCGGATCAGCATCTCGCCGTTAAGGGAAGCGATAATGACTTTCCCGGAGTCTGGTTTGAGGCTGCGGTCAACGATCACCACATCACCGTCATGGATACCCGCATTGATCATGGCCTCGCCGCGTACGCGCATGAAAAAAGTTGCGGGTTTATTTCGAATTAACTGTTCATTCAAATCGATGCCCTTTTCCGCATAGTCATCGGCAGCAGCGCCAAAACCCGTCGCATTAGCCGTCCTTACCTCCTGTTGTGTGAACTGTTTGCTGCCCTTGTAGGCGGTGCCAAAAATTACGTCTCCGTCCATAAAAAAAGATTTTGAAATACTAAATTATTTAGTAAATTTATGCTAAAGAAATAATCATTCGAAAATATTTTAGATGGATCATGGGTTAGTAAACAGGATCATTTCTGCCGGTATGCTGAGGGAGGAATGGCCGGAGTATCGTCTGGTCATTCCTGCCGATGATCCGGTGAGCCGACAGGTAAAACAATTGCGGATGCAGTGGGAAAAGCTGTTTGGGAATAGTTCTGCGGCCGATAAACCACCGTCCATTACGGTGGCCTGTTTTTCTGCGCGGGAAGAGATGGAGGATATGATCATGCGGTGGATCAGCAGGATTTGCAGTACCCAGCCTTCCTTTATGGTGACCCTGAATAATTTCAGTGCGTTACCGCCACAAACGATTTATATCAGGGTGCAGCAGGCCGGGCCTTTTCAACAATTGGCGGGGCAGTTGCGGAAACTCGATGAATTCGCCAAAGCCGCCGATGGCCGTCAATGGAAAATATTTGAAAAGCCTTTTATCAAACTTGGTTCACTACCCGAAGACGCAGCCCAACAACAATGGTTTACCTATACCCACCAGGTCTTTCATGCGGCCTTTATGGCAAGGAAAATGGTGTTGATGAGAAAGGAAAAAAGCCAGTGGAAAACATTAAGTGTATTTCCCTTTGGCAAAGAAGAATCGTGAACAATTTTAAACCGGATATATGTTAAAAACCACACCGGGTTACCGGCTCAATGAGTACAAGTTGGTGATTCCCTTACCTGACGCGTTGCAACAGAAAATAGCTGCGGTGAGAACGGAGTTTGGGCAGAAATATTCTTATCAGCCAGATCACGGAAGGGTGCATCTGACCCTGGTGATGTTTAGCCAGTTGAGCATGATGGAAGACAAAATCAGGCAACGCCTGAGAACCATTTCGATGAGTGAGGTGCCGTTTAAAATTGAATTAAAAGATTACGGGTCATTCCCTTCACATACTATTTATATTAATATTCCCACCAGGGAGCCGGTGAAAAAATTGATGCGATCCGTAAAAGAAATTCAGAACGTGCTGCGCACAGATAAAGACCATAAAGCGCATTTTTTGCAGGATCCTGTAATTTCTATAGCCCGAAAATTAAAACCATGGCAGTATGAAAAAGGCTGGCTTGAATTTTCACAGCGCCAGTTTACCGGACGCTTCATTGCTGACGCTTTACTGCTTTTGAAAAGAGAAGAAGGGTCGATACCCTGGCAAATTGTGGAAAGAATGGAACTGCAAAACCTTCCGGTGATTACCAGGCAGGGCGGACTGTTCTAGTCCTAATGTTTGATAGAACGCTGTTAAGCGGATTGTCTAGCCCTAAAATTGGATAGAACCCTGTTGAAGGAACTGTCTTCATCCAGTATGGGATGTCGCTAATAATTAAAAATCATGAATCCTAATGAATATCATCGTGGACGGGGTGCGCAGATCAACACACCAAACAAATTCCATAAACAGGAAATTGTCAGGGAACATATTGAAAGTATAGACGACTGGACAATACCTGACGTGGCCACTCAATATATAGAGCGGGATGTTAAGTCGATCGTTAATAAAGTGGACAGTCCGGATGTAGGAATGTTTTATAGCATGAACCCTTATGCAGGTTGCGAACATGGGTGCATTTATTGTTACGCCCGCAATGCCCATGAATATTTGGGGTTTAGTGCGGGGCTCAACTTTGAGCAAAAAATCATCGTCAAAAAGAATGCCTCGCAGTTACTGAGAAAATTCCTGATG
>JANMMA010000365.1:0-2458 GCA_031372815.1 Sphingobacteriales bacterium | reverse complement strand
GTGAAGTCCTGCACCAGGTTTTGTTAGGCGCTTATGACGGAAAATCCAGCCCAAAACAGCAGGAAAATATAGCCTCCCTTCTGTCTACAGAAACATTTACCATTTGCACAGCGCATCAGCCTAATATTTTTACTGGTTACCTTTATTTCATTTACAAAATCCTTCATGCTGTAAAGCTTGCCGAAGCCTTAAAGCTGGAATATCCCGAACAGCATTTTGTACCGGTCTACTACATGGGCAGTGAAGACAATGACCTTGCTGAATTGGGGCAGGTTAATCTGGGCGGAGTAAAATTAGAATGGAAAACCAAACAGACCGGCGCTGTAGGCCGAATGAAGGTTGATAAGGATTTCATACGACTGATCAACGAAATCGAAGGACAACTTGGTGTTCACTCATTCGGGGGAACACTAGTTTCGGTTATTCGAGACAGTTACCAAGAAGGTGATACCATTGCAAATGCCACTTTCAGGCTTTGCAACCATTTATTCGCCAGCTATGGTGTGCTGGTGTTACAGGCGGATGACGCAAGGCTTAAGAAAGTAATGCAACCTGTATTTGAAGACGACCTTTTCATGCACAAGCCGCATGAACTGGTCAGTAAAACGGGGGAGCTTTTGCATCACCATTACAAAGTACAGGTGAATCCCCGAGAGATAAATCTTTTTTATTTGGTAGATGATATTCGTGAAAGAATCACGGGGAATTCCCTTAGTTTTTCTGTGGAGCCATTGAAACTGGAATTCACCCGGGAACAACTAAAAGAGGAATTAATACAAAATCCGGAAAGGTTTAGTCCCAATGTTGTTTTGCGCGGACTTTACCAGGAGACCATCTTACCCAACATTGCGTTTATCGGCGGAGGATCCGAAATCGCTTACTGGCTTGAACTGAAAGCATTGTTCAACCATTATGCTGTTCCTTTTCCAGTATTAGTACTTCGAAACAGTTTCTTACTGGCCTCCAAACAACATGAAAAAAAACTTGAGGCAATGGGACTGCAGTTGGAGGACTTGTTTTGCGATGAAGCAGAATTACTTAACGCTTATGTGACAAGAAATTCCAACAAAGACGTGGACATTACTGCTGAGAAAAATGCTGCCGCCCGACTTTTTGAGGCATTGAAAGTTAAAGGATCAGCCGTTGATATTACCCTGGTGCAGCATATGGAAGCTATGCACACAAAATGGCAAAAGCAACTTGATAGCGTAGGCCACAAAATGTTTCGGGCAGAAAAACGAAAATTTGAAACAGAGAGAAATCAAATTCATAACATTCGAAAGTCGCTTTATCCTAATAATTCGCTACAGGAAAGAGTAGAGAATTTTATGCCATGGTATGCTAAACAAGGCAGTGCTTTCATTGACCGGATATATAAGCTTTCCCCGGCGTTGCAGCATGAATTCGGCATCATCATCTGCGATTAAATCATTAATCGTAAATTGAGTATATAAATTATTCAACGGTATGGCTCGATTTAACCTTCTCATCAATGGCCAGGCAAAGACAGTTGACGTTGCTGAAAATACTCCATTGCTCTGGGTACTCAGGGACCACTTGGGTTTAGTAGGAACAAAATTTGGTTGTGGTGTGGCTCAATGCGGGGCATGTACCATTCACCTGGATGGCGTTGCTGTACGTTCCTGTGTGCTTCCGGTTTCCGCAGTGAAGACTGCAAAAGTCACTACCATCGAGGGTTTGTCAGTAAATGGCGACCATCCATTGCAACAGGCCTGGGATCAAGTGGATGTTCCGCAGTGCGGGTACTGCCAGGCGGGTCAGATCATGACGGCTGCAGCATTATTGAAGCGAAACCCCAAAGCAACAGAGGCTGACATTGAAAATACTATGAACGGCAATCTTTGCAGGTGTGGTGCCTATCACCGTATCAAAGAAGCAGTTTTATTGGCCAGTAAAAAACAAGTGTCATGAGCAATCACCAGAAAAACTCAAGAAGGGATTTTTTAAAACTCACGTCTCTAACGGGTGGGGGTTTGATGCTGGGCTTTAGCTGGTTCAGCGCAGAAGCCGAAACGCCACATATCATCGACACTGCAAAATTCATCGGTGAAATGGGCTTCAACAGTTATTTATCCATTGCCACCGACGGAACCATTACAATTTTTTCTCCCAATCCTGAACTGGGACAAAATATCATGACGTCCTTTCCCATGATCGTGGCCGAAGAACTGGATGCCGATTGGGCTGCCGTGAAAGTAGTGCAGGCACCGTTGGACACAGTCAAGTTTGAACGTCAGTTGACAGGAGGTAGTGGGGCCATTCCTCATTCCTGGGTACGGTTAAGAAAAGCTGGCGCTACAGCGAGAAACCTCCTGATGCAGGCGGCGGCTAAAAAATGGAATGTTCCCATTGAAGAATGCACTACGTCAAAGGCTTTTGTGATACATGAAAAATCGGGTAGGCGTTCAGGTTATGGTGAACTCGCAGAGGATGCATC
>JANMMA010000356.1:0-3482 GCA_031372815.1 Sphingobacteriales bacterium | reverse complement strand
CCCAAAAACCGTACGAAGAAAAATACCGTCCGGCATACCACTTCACTCCGGCCAAAAACTGGATCAATGACCCCAATGGATTGATCTATTACGCCGGTGAATACCACATGTTCTACCAATATAATCCATTTGGTGATGTTTCGGGACATATGCACTGGGGCCATGCAATCAGCAAGGATCTTCTTCACTGGCAGGAGTTGCCTGTAGCCATTAAAGAAGAAGGAGACGTTTCGATTTTCTCGGGTTCAGCAGTAGTTGATCCAAAAAACACTTCGGGATTTGCAACCAAAAAAGGACAGGTTCCGATGGTGGCCATTTACACCGGACATATTGAAAAGGTGAACCAGTCGCAACACCTTGCCTACAGCCTGGACAAGGGCAGGACCTGGAAAAAATATGCAGGCAACCCGGTGCTGGATCTGGGACTTACGGATTTTCGCGACCCGAAGGTATTTTGGTACGCCCCCGAAAATAAATGGGTGATGGCGGTTGTGCTGGCATTGGAAAAGAAGATTCAGTTTTATAGCTCTAAAAACCTGAAAACCTGGACCCATATGAGTGATTTCGGTCCAACCGGTGATACCACCGGCATTTGGGAGTGCCCGGATTTATTTCAGGTACCCGTTGCCGGTAGTCCCGGAAAGTCTAAATGGGTTTTAATGCATTCTCCTGCGCCTTATATGCAGTATTTTGTTGGGGAATTTGACTGTAAGACATTCGTCAATGAAAATCCTCCTGGGCAGATTTTTCGTCCAGACTATGGCCCTGACTATTATGCCGCGATTATGTTCAATAACCTGCCATCATCAATGCTCCCCGTCAGCATCGGCTGGGTGAACAACTGGACATATGCCCGCGATATTCCCGTGACACCATGGAGGGGAGCAATGTCATTGCCGCGGGAATCTGAATTGAGAAAAATTGATAATGAGTGGATATTATACCAGCGTCCGGTCAAAGCCGTTGACCTGTTAATGTATGATGAAAAAAGCTGGTATAATGTCAGCACCCTTGAAAAATGGAGCGTGCCCGAAACCACAACAAATGCTTATGTGACTGAGATAAAGATTGACCGTAAGGCACAAAGCTATATAACTGTGGATATTGCTGGTGGCGCATTGCTGATAAACTACGATGGCGCAGGGGCAAAGATAAATATCAAACGTGGCGGAAACAATGCTTTCAAAAATCCTGCCTTTGAAGAACACTCATCGTATAGTGCCACCGTGAAAGACAAAGGTCCCGAGCTAAATATTAAAGTATATGTAGATCAAAGTATAGCAGAAGTGTTTGTGAATAATGGTGAAATTGCGATGACCGCGCAGATCTTTCCGTTGCAGGAAAACTTGCCTCCAGCTGTTTATTCCAATAGAAAAGATGGGGTAATTCAATCCATTAAATTTTGGAAAATGCGGTCTGTGTGGACGAAAGTAAAGCGTGCGCCGTCATCAAAATAGTGTTGGTTATTCTTGCGAAACGAGGCGATGCTAAACAAGGCGATTTTCTCAACCAGCGATCTTTTAAATTATTGACACAAACTACCTTAATTAACCATTTCAGATGAACGGAAAGGACTACCTGAAGTTGCTCGGTCTCCCACAGATCTTTGGAACAGAAAGAACCAAAGAAATTCTTAGTGTTAACCCCACGGTCATTCCTGCACGGGAAGAAGCAGCAGAGATCAGGTTATTTGTGTACGATTACGATGCAGAACACCTGTCATCTTTTCAGTCTGACAATGTGGAGGACTGTTTCACTTACAAATTCAGCAATAACATCAGCTGGATCAACATCGATGGTCTCAGAAAGGCCGATGTGGAACAAGTCTGCAATCATTTCAGCGTTGACCCTTTATTGATAGAAGATATCCTTAGTGTTAATCAGCGTCCCAAGATGGACGAAGTGGAAGACGTTTTATTCTGCTTGTTGAATATGCTTTACTTCAACGAAGAAAAGAAAACAGTAGAAGCGGAACAGATCAGTATCGTCCTGGGTAAAAACTATGTTATCTCTTTCCAGGAAGATGCAAGCCGAGATGTATTCAATCCACTCAGGCAGAAACTTAATTTGCCCAAAAGCGCAATACGATCAAGGCCTGCGGACTATCTCTGTTATATGATGATCGATCTCATTGTTGACAATTATTTCGTGGTGATGGAAAAGCTGGGGGAACTTATAGAAGACCTGGAAGAAGAACTGATCCGCAAATCCAGCACCCGATCGCTGATCAAGATCAACCAGCTGCGAAAAGAATTGATCGTCCTGAAAAGAAATATTGCACCGGTTCGTGACCTGGTGGGGAGTATTATCAGGAGTGAAAATGATTTGCTGGAAGACAGGACTACAAAATACTTCAAGGATATTTACGATCATATCATGCAGGCGTTTGACCTGTCTGAGAACTACCGCGATATTATGGTCAGTATGCAGGATTTATACATCAATAATGTTAATCTGAAGCTCAACGAAGTCATGAAGGTGATGGCTATTGTGACTTGCGTGTTAGCGCCGGCTACCGTGATCGGTGGAATTTTCGGGATGAATTTTGACATCATTCCTTACGCGCACCATAAGTGGGGTTTTTATTTTGCCGTGTTTATGATGCTTGCCATTCCCATGTGGATGTTATGGGCATTCCGGAAAAGAGGATGGTTTTAGCTACCTCTTTTTGTAGACAGGAACCGTGCTGCATGGCTCACCATACATGAGTGTTTTAACAACAGGCCTAAGCTTGTTGGTAATTTCAATGAATGCATATTCACCGATCTCTGTATCTCCGCATCCTTTTACGATAACCCTTTTGTTTTCAAAAGCCGACGCGTCCAATGCCTGTATATTTTTGATGAAAAGATGCTTTTTTAATTCCTCTGGGGTGCCAGAAAATACCATTGCGGCGAGAGGTTGAAGGTAGCTGCTGACCAACATATATGCCCACAAAGGAATAATTGCATCTGCCGAACAATATAGGGCAACATTCTTATTTCCGAATTGGTTCCAGTTTAGATTAGTCAGCGCTTCCCTGAAATCTTTTTCTTTGAGGATGAGGCCCATAAAAAGATACTCCTTCAGGTCGAAAGACGCCATATCTTCATGTGGGAATAATGTTTCCAGGTCCACCGTGATAAGCCCACTCTCTGCTACTTTATTGATGATCGTTTCACTCATAATCGTAATTAGATCAAATTTACACTTAAGTTTCTTTATAGCTCTATAGCGCAGAGCGCGGATAAAGATCATAAAAAAACCGCCCCATAAAACGGGACGGCATTTTTCTCATGTTCCGATTCTATTAAAATCCGGCTTTACGCCTTTTGTCTTCAATTTTGGCCGCTTTCTTCAATGCCTCCAGGGTGCAATAGCTTGAATATTGCCTCATTTGATTTTGAATAGTATTGCGCTGGGTTTGTTTGTCCTGGGCGGGTGAAGGCAGGACGCTCACTTGTCTTGTCTGTACAGCAAAAACGCCCGTCTGTCCATCAATA
>JANMMA010000202.1:0-13044 GCA_031372815.1 Sphingobacteriales bacterium | reverse complement strand
GCAAACGTCCTGATGATAGGAAGGAATCGCGCAAAAATAATGGCGCCACCACCGTGTTTATCATAAAATTCCTTTGCCGTATACAGGTGTTTTTTCTTGAAAAAGAAAGTGTCCTTTCGTTTAAACAGATAGGGTCCGCTTTTTGCACCGAACCAGTAACCCAGTGTGTTACCAAGAACACCGGCGGTCACTACGAGTAAGACGATCATCATCAGGTTGAGGAATTCATTTCCGGTGTCAAACACTTCAGCCGCCAGCTCCGAACTATAAATACCTGCTACAAACAACAGTGAATCTCCGGGCAGGAAAAATCCGGCAAACAATCCTGTCTCTGCAAAAACGATAAAAAGGAATAGCCAAAGTCCACCATTCTGAATATAAAATTCCGGGTTCAACAGGTCTTTGAAAGTAAATTGGAGCAGTTCAAACATTTCAATAGGTTAAAATTCTTCAGTCATTTTCAATTCGTGTGGATTGCTGAGTTCACCTTCCCATTTACTCACTGCAGTGGTAGCAAGCGCGTTACCGATAACATTGGTCATACTCCTGAACATATCGCAAAAATGGTCAATGGGAAGGATGAGTGCAATGCCTTCCGGTGGTATATTGAACATGGCACAGGTGGCAGTAACCACTACCAGTGACGCCCTCGGCACGCCTGCTATACCTTTACTGGTAAGCATGAGTACCAGCAACATGGTTAACTGCGTAGGCAAATCTATATGCACCTGGTAAACCTGCGCAATAAAAAGACTGGCAAATGTCATATACATCATGCTTCCGTCAAGGTTGAAACTGTAGCCCAGGGGTAAAATAAAAGAAACGATCTTATTGTTACATCCAAAAGCCTCGAGTTCTTCCACGAGTTTGGGAAAAACGGCTTCACTGCTGGTAGTACTAAATGCTATGGCCAACGGATTCATCAGCCTTTTGATGAGTTCGAACATGCGCTTACCAAGTACCAGGTATCCTACTAACAAAAGCAGTGCCCAGAGGGTGAGTATACCCACCAGGAAAGCGCCAAAATATTTCAGGTATACATAAACGATGCTCGAGACGCCATACGTTGCCACTACAGCCGCAATAGCACCGAAAACACCGATTGGTGCAAAATTCATGACATAGCCGACCATCTTCAAGATAATATGGGCCACGGTATCCAGTGCATGAATCAGTGGCTTGGTACGTTCCCCGATCTGAGCCATGGCAACGCCAAAAAATATAGAAAAAATGACGATCTGGAGGATCTCGTTGTTGGCCATTGCCTCAAATATGCTCCTTGGAAAAAGATGGCGCACAAATTCGTCCAGGGAGAACGCGGTTGTTTTACCAATCACATCCTTTGCTGCAGTAAGGTCTGCTCCACCCGACGTAAATCCAACCCCAGGCTGGAGTACATTCACCCAAAACATACCGATAAGCAGCGATACCAGTGAAGCTGTAACAAACCACAGCAGTGCCCTACCGCCTACCCTGCCCACTGTTTTGAGGTCGCCCAGTTTTGCAATACCCACTACCAGCGTAGTAAACACAAGGGGCGCAATGATCATCTGCACCAGCCTTAGAAAAATACCTGTGAGCAGTTTTAATTGTGGCGTAAGTGTAGCGATGAGTTCCGGCGATGCATTTCTGTGGATGACAAAACCGACAACAACACCTGCCACCATCGACAGCATTATGTAAAGCGTTAGCCGGTTGCCTTTTTGCATAAAACGCAATATATATAAAAGATTACGGATTGCGGATTGCGGATTGGCGGATTGATGGATTGGCGGATTGGCGGATTGACGGATTGGCGGATTAGCGGATTGGCGGATTACAATGAATAAGTTTAAAATAGTCAGGGATAAACGATTTGATATAGACTGTTCTTAATGACCTTATATCAACCGCCATAAATAAATCCGTAATCCGTAATCCGCAATCCGTAATTCTTTATCTTTCCGCGTCTTTACAGATTGATAACCCTATTATAATATTTGATTACATATGAGTTTATTCAGGAAAAAAGATCTCGCCGCTATGTTGGCCCATACTGAAGACGAGGGCAAAGGATTAAAAAGAACTTTGGGGGCAGGTAACCTTGTTGCCCTTGGGATTGGTGCCATCATTGGTGCTGGTTTATTTGTGAGGACCGCCGCTGCCGCCGGGCAGGCTGCAGGACCTGCGGTTACCCTTTCCTTTATTGTTGCAGCAGTTGGCTGTGCTTTTGCCGGGCTTTGCTATGCTGAATTTGCTGCTATGATACCCATTGCCGGTAGTGCATACGCCTATAGCTATGTTACCATGGGCGAAATGGTTGCCTGGATCATTGGTTGGGCGTTAATTATGGAATATGCACTCGGCGCCGCAACGGTGTCTATTGCATGGAGTGAATACCTGAATAAATTACTTGGCGGAAGGATACCTTATGAATGGTCGCACTCCCCACTGGAAAGCATTACCCTTAATGGTGTCACCACTTCCGGTATTATGAATTTTCCCGCGCTGATCATTTTGCTGCTACTCACTTTACTGTTGATCCGGGGAACACAGGAGTCGGCAATGGTAAATGCTGTAATTGTATTCATTAAAGTTGCTATCGTACTGATATTTATTGCTGTTGGATGGCAGTTCATTGAACCGGCTAACCATACACCTTATATGATCCCTGAAGGAACGCCCGGACATGAAGGTATTTTTAAACACGGATGGGGCGGTGTACTGGGCGGAGCAGCTATAGTATTCTTTGCCTTTATCGGATTCGATGCCGTGTCTACTGCAGCCCAGGAAGCCAAAAACCCTGCGCGCGATATGCCCATTGGCATACTTGGGTCACTGGTGGTGTGTACCGTTCTCTATATTCTATTCGGACACGTACTTACAGGTGTTGCACCGTATACTGATTTCACTGATCCTACAAAAGGGCAGGAAGCTTCTGTGGCTTATGCCATCACTGCGCATATGCCGGGGTATGGATGGCTGGCGACATTAGTGACCGTAGCCATTCTTGCAGGCTTTTCCAGTGTGATCTTAGTGATGCTGATGGGACAGAGCCGTATCTTTTACACGATGAGTAACGATGGCCTGATTCCAAAAGCGTTTGGTGACATTCACCCTAAATTCAAAACACCTTATAAAGCCAATATGATCCTGTTTGTTTTCGTGGGATTGTTTGCTGCGTTTGTACCCGGACCAATGGCAGGTGATCTTACTTCTTTCGGAACATTGTTTGCATTCGTGCTGGTAAGCTTAGGTGTATGGATCCTGAGGTTGAAAAGTCCTGAAATGAAAAGGCCATTTAAAACGCCCTTGGTTCCATTGGTACCCATCCTGGGAGCATTGATTTGTGCAGGCATGATCGTTGCCATTGATTCCCGCACATTGAAATTTGCATTTGCGTGGATGGCCGTGGGACTGTTGATCTATTTCCTCTACAGCAGGAAAAGAAGCAAACTGCATAATATAGGATCTGCGCTACCCAAAGCATCTGATTTTCAATAACAAGAGACCATAACAGGAAACCGTCATCGGCTGAACAGGCAGTTGACGGTTTTTTACATTTAACTGTGTTAACTTTGCCGTCCCGAAATAACCTGAATCTTATCCAACAATATTATGGGTCGCATATTTGAAGTTAGGAAATCCACCATGTTCGCCCGCTGGGACAGGATGGCCAAGCAATTTTCCCGTATCGGTAAAGAGATTGCCATTGCTGTAAAAGCAGGCGGACCGGAACCTGATACCAATCCGGGACTACGTCGCTGCATGCAAAATGCCAAAGCGGTGAATATGCCGAAAGACCGCGTAGAAGCCGCTATCAAGCGAGCCATGGGCAAGGAGATGGAGAATATTGAAGAGATCCTTTATGAAGGATATGGTCCATATGGTGTTCCCATCCTGGTAGAAACCGCCACCGACAACCACGTACGAACAGTTGCTAACGTAAAATCACATTTCAATAAAGGTGGGGGAACGCTGGGTAACAGCGGAAGCGTTAGCTTCCAGTTCAAGAAAATGGGTGTCTTTAAATTAAAGCCCGAAGGCCTCAATATGGATGACCTTGAATTGGAACTGATCGATTTTGGACTGGAAGAACTTGGCGAAGGAACGGCCGAAAATGGCGATGATGTTCTTGTACTTCGTGTTGGGTTTGCAGACTTTGGCAAAATGCAAAAAGCACTGGAAGACCATAAACTTCATCCCATCAGTGCTGAAGTAGAATGGATTCCCTCTACGGCAGTTGAACTTCCGGAAGAACAGGGTGATGAAGTGCTGAAACTGGTAGACCGCCTTGAGCAGGATGAGGACGTACAAAAAGTCTTTCATAACCTGAAATGAAATGAATACAGCAGGCAATACACCCTCAACCATATTCTTCGATGGTGAATGCAACCTGTGTTCAGGATCAGTACAATTTATATTGCAAAGAGATCGTAAAACAACATTCCAGTTCGCTTCACTACAAGGCCAGAGCGGGCAGGAATTTTTAGCAAAACATAATTTCCCCCCTGACCATTTCGATTCATTTATACTGGTAGAGGATGATAGACTTTATACCCGGTCCACCGCCGCATTAAGGGTCGCTAAGCAACTCATTTTCCCATGGGCATGGTTATATGCTTTTATCGTTGTACCACGTTTTATCTGTGATGGTGTGTATGAATTCATTTCAAGAAACCGGTACAAATGGTTTGGTAAAAAAGACGCATGTTGGATACCTGAGCCCAGGTGGACAAAACGGTTTTTGCCTTAACGAATTCATCATCCGAATTTCTATCTCCTTATAGAAACGTCTGCACAGGTAATTTTTCAGGATATATTATTCACTCATCATTTCTTTGACCGTCGCAATTACATCCTCTGTATTGGGCTTGCCAAAATAATCACCGTCACTACCATAGCCGGGCCTGTGTGCTTTTGCAGTCAGGGTACGCGGACCAACATCGAGCCAACGATAACCGCCCTGCTCTTCCATGACTTTATTGAACATGAAAGCAGCGCCGCCACCCGGAACGTCTTCGTCGACAAACAAAATTCGACTGGTCTTTTTAAGTGAGTCCACGATGGCGTGATGAATATCGAAAGGTAGTAATGTCTGTACATCAACTACTTCACAACTTATATTTAATTGTTCCAGCAAGGTTGCAGCCTCAATGACAATGCGCAGTGTGGATCCATAACTAACAATGGTAATATCGGATCCTTCGCGGAGTATTTCGGGGATTCCAAATGCTACTCTGTATGATAGCAGGTTCGATGGTAATTTTTCTTTTAACCGATAGCCGTTCAGTGATTCGATCACCAGGCCTGGATCAATACCTTCCAGCAAAGTGTTATACATGCCAGCGGCCTGGACCATATTGCGTGGTACACATATATGTATGCCACGTAAAGAGCCAAGGATCATGCCCATCGGAGAACCACTGTGCCACATACCTTCCAGGCGGTGACCGCGTGTTCTTACTATGATTGGTGCCGACTGCGAACCAACAGTACGAAAATGAAGTGTTGCCACGTCATCACTCAACGGCTGAAGTCCATATAAAAGATAATCCAGGTATTGTATTTCAGCAATGGGTCTAAGTCCACGCATGGCCATGCCTATACCCTGACCAACTATGGTCAGCTCCCTTATACCTGTATCAAAAATGCGTTGCTTACCGAACTTTTCCTGCAGGCCTGCAAAGCCCTGGTTTACATCACCTATCAGACCTACGTCTTCTCCAAAAGCAACAAGTTTTTGATTAGACGCGAACAGCTGGCTGAAATAACGATTCAGTATTTCATACCCATTCACTTGCGGAGCTTCGTGTACATATTCCGCTTCCACCGCAACGATATTGAAAATGTTTTTATCGCCTTCATGGAACAGGTGTGAATTGTATAGGAGGGCATTTTCTTTGGCAAGCTGATCGTAATAATTTTTCGCAGTGGCGTGATGTATGGAAGGCGTTGTATGTATTGCCCTTCCCAACACCTTCATTACGTCCCGGCGAATAGGTTCACGATTCTGAAGCAGTTCATTCTTAAGCGATACCAGGGTTTCTTCCTGCTCAGGGAGTTCGTTGATCATCTGTTCCAGGAATTGCCCGACCCTGCTAACTTGTTCTCTCACCGGCGAAAGGAAGTCGTCCCAGGAACGTTGACGGCAATCGCGAACATATTGTTTTACCTCGTGCTCAATATCAACAAGGTCCTCTTCCGCAACAAGCATATTGGCCACAATCCATTCCCGCATTTTTTTAATGCAGTCCCAATTTCTTTCCCATTCCAGGCGCTCCGGCGTTTTATAACGTTCATGGCTACCCGACGTTGAATGTCCCTGGGGCTGGGTAACTTCTTCTACGTGAAACAGTATCGGAATATGCCTTTCCCTGGCTAAACGAACTCCGTCTTCAAAGGCTTCACACATACCCGCATAATCCCATGCTTTTACTTTATAGATCATCAGGCCATTGGTATCCTCTTTTTTCTGGAAACCTTTAAGGGCTTCTGAAATAGAGCCCTTGGTGGTCTGGTATTTTTTGGGAACTGATATACCATAACCGTCATCCCAGACAAAAACCACCAGAGGCACCTGCAGCACTGCAGCAGCATTCACTGTTTCCCAGAAATGGCCTTCGCTCGTGGCAGCATCCCCAATGGTGCAGAAGCACACTTCGTCACCATTATTTGAAAGATCAGTAAAGTCTTTTAATTCTTTTGTGTCCCTAAATAATTTTGAGGCGAGGGCAAAACCTAGTGCTCTCGGCATTTGGCCGGCAGTAGGTGCAAGTCCGGCTGCGATATTTTTACGGTTCACGAGGTCCAGAAATTCCCCCTTCGTGTTAACCATTGGAGAAGCAAAATGTGAATTCATTTGTCGGCCGCCACTATGTGGATCATGGGCAGTATTAGGATCAGCATAGAGTTGTGCAAAGAATTCTGTAACGGTAGAAGTTCCTGTTGCAAAGGCAAAGGTCTGGTCGCGGTAATAACCACTATAAAAATCGCCCGGCCTGAAAAATTTTGCCATGGCCACTTGCGGAACTTCCTTTCCGTCTCCAAATATGCCAAATTTGGCTTTGCCAGTCAGGACTTCTTTTCTCCCCAGAAGGCTTACTTCCCGGCTTTGACATGCCATGCGGTAATCTTTCAATACTTCTTCGCGGAAAGCATCGAAGGACAACTTTTCTGCAAGCAGATCGTCTGATATTGAACCGTTCATATGAACAAACCTAATGAATTTAGTTATAGATATGCCTGTGAAAAGTCAGCTCTGGAAAATGTCAGTAAAATCATGCAGAAATGTTAATATTTAGGGTGATGTATGAACGACCGTTTGCGGAAACGTTTAAGGATCACGGCAATGAGGTTAAAAAACTGCCATTATGGGAAAATTACCCTGGTCGAATTCATTCAACAATATGTAGATTTGTGTGAGCGTTTTACTGTTGCAATCAAATCAATATGAAAAAATTATCCCTGTCACTATGTTGTCTTTTTGTATCCATTTCCATGATGGCACAATCTCAACCTTCAGAACCGACAAAAGTTGATCAATTACAAGTTCGTGAATTGAGTTATGATTTCGGAAAAATACCCCAGGGCAAACCAGTAACGCACGTTTTTATTGTGAGCAATTCAGGAACGGAACCGCTGATTTTGGAAAATATACAGGCATCTTGTGGTTGTACTACTCCGGAGTGGAGCCGCGACCCGATACCGGCAGGTGGAACAAAGGAGATTAAAGTAGGCTATAATGCCGCTGCAGAAGGCGTGTTCTCGAAGAGCATCTCTATCTTCTATAACAAAGGCCAGGTGAAGTCAATTGTCATCAAAGGCGAAGTATGGAGATCACCTGAAACATCAGCACCTAAAAATAATTCCCTGTCATTACTGAAAAATGTAAACTGATTTTCCCATGAAAAAAATTTTATTGACCTTCTTTATTGCAGCCCTGGTAGCACCTGCTTTTTCCCAAACACCGGCACCTGTTAAAAAGATTGAAGAATATATCAAATTCAAAGAGACTAAGTATAATTTTGGAAAGATCAAGCAGGGAGTTCCGGTCACGCATGATTTCCCTTTCACTAATGTAGGTAAAGACGTGTTGATCATTGAAAATGCCACGGCATCTTGTGGATGTACCACTCCCCAGTGGCCCAAAGCGCCGATTACCAAAGGAAAATCGGACAAGATCGTGGCTGGATTCAATGCAGCTTCTGCAGGTCCTTTTAGCAAAGAGATTTATGTAAAAGTGAAAGGCATTGATTATCCCATGCCCATTTACATCACCGGTGAAGTGCTGACTGCCGAGGACTTTGCAAAGATACCGGGCGACAAAAAGAAAAGTAAGAGCAAATAATATTGGGTTAGTTAGCAGAATGTCAAAGGCCATCAATACAGTTTACACTGTTACTGATGGCCTTTGATATTTTTATTAATGACCATTTCACCTTGAGGCTAGAATCCGTTTTAGATATCTGCCCCGATGCCAACTTACAAGCCTGCAACGATGCCAACTTACAAGCCTTTGAAAACTTCCGTATTAAAGTTGACGGGCATTGTCGATGAATTCGGTTTTCAACTTACGATCGTCTTTGATGAGGTTATAAAACTCATCGAGAAAATTGATCATTTCTTTCTTGCTGCCTTTATCGAGGTATTTTGAATTGTTAACAGCCGCAAATACCTCGTCTTTCTTGCTAATAAAATGCTGGGCCATTTCTTTCAATTCGCCCAGTTCCCTGGGAAATCCCCTGTACACTCGAATAGTGACGAATTCCGTGCCCAACATAGGGTCAGGTATCGCGTAGGGTGCATTCACCAGGCCCGAAAAGTCAAAATCATAGGCCACTGCATATGGCTTGGCGTTAGCATTACCTGAATCCTGCAATAACTTGATGTTATGGTTAGCATATACAGACCAGTCCGTATTACCGATCATATATTCAAACATGGCCACCAGCGTCATTTGGTTGCGGTCTGTGTTTTCCGTATGAAGTTTTTCCAGTTTTACTTTTTTGCACCCATTCCTTTTAGCGGTCACGTCAAGATCCTCGATAAAAAAACCAGGTACTGTGGTTGCCTTTTTCTTTCCTTCCGCGTCTTCAATGGTGAGGTTTACCAGTCTCACCCGCTGACTTTTTTCCGAAATGATGTTATATAACTTATACGCCATGTACTCCTTGTATACCAGTTGAGAAAAGCTGGCTCCCAGTTTACACTGGCAGGTCAGGTCTATTCCGCCCAGTCCTTTGAACTGTGGCGCCGTGGCGGTATCAAAATCAAATTTTAATGGCGGTACAAAACACTCCTGGCGGCGGAAATTACCCCTTGCATTAACATTTACAGGGCTGGAGATTACTGAGTCACCATTCTTCCAGATGATCGAAGAATAAATAGGTTTACCTTTTTCTTTTTTACCGATCAGGTTTTTCATATCCGTTTTAATCGATAATTCAAGTGGATCTTCCTGGGTAAAAAGATCGAGTCGCTTATACGCATTTGTCTGCGCATAAGTGCCAAAAAGGGTAAATAACAAAACAACCAGCAAAAGGGATTTTCTCATAATGTTAGGTTCGAACTGAAAATTTACAACTTCCTGAGTATATCTGTTACCAACGCCTCTTAAAATGTTTAACTTTCCCATGGTCGTCATCAGAAACCATGAATAAATAGACTTTTCTCGTTTTCCTTATTTGTAGCTTGACAGCTAACGCTCAACAGGTTGCACCTGAGATCACGGGTAAGCAATGGCGGCTCGTTGGATCGCCGTTCCGGGAACTGATCCGCAACAATATGGGGTGTACCGATTCCGAAAGACCCTAGGCCTCACAGAAAAGCCAGGTTCATATATCGTTCATGTTTCGGCCGACAATCGGTATAAAATTTATGTCAATAACAAATTAGTGGGCATAGGTCCCTCCCGCGGTGAAATTTTTCACTGGAATTTCGAGCATTATGTCGATACCCAGGGAACTACCGGCGTTTTTATATGGCAGGGAAAATCACGGGTGCTCAACCCTGGCAAAAGTTCGTTCAACCTATAGTTTATTACCTTTACCACATGTTAACAATTTCAGCCAGAGGCACCCTGATGCCACCCTCGCCTATCCGTAAACTTGTACCTTATGCAGAAGCTGCAAAAAAGAAAGGTATCAGGGTTTATCACCTGAATATAGGGCAGCCTGACATCGAAACACCTCCTGCCATCCTTGATGCAGTACGTAAGGCTGATATCAGGGTGCTTGAATATAGTCACAGTGCCGGCAATGAAAGTTACCGCCGGAAGCTGGTAGATTATTATCATCGTGTAGGCATTAACGTTACCCATAATAACATCATGATCACCGCAGGGGGAAGTGAAGCCATTATATTTGGTTTCATGTGTTGTCTGAACCCGGGTGATGAGGTAATTATACCTGAACCCTTTTATGCAAACTATAATGGGTTTGCTGTAATGGCTGGAATAAAGGTTATTCCCATTACTTCAAACATAGAAACAGGCTTTGCACTTCCTCCCATGGAAGACTTTGAAAAGGTAATAACACCGCGTACCCGCGCTATCATGGTTTGCAGTCCGAATAACCCAACAGGTTACCTGTACAGTATGGAGGAAATGGAAGCCTTGAAAACCATTTGCCTGAAACACGACCTCTATTTATTTTCGGATGAGGCTTATCGCGAGTTCTGTTATGATGGAAAATACGTCAGTGCTATGCACCTCCAGGGGATGGATCAGCATGTGATCCTGATGGATACTATTTCAAAAAGGTATTCTGCCTGCGGCGCAAGAATTGGGGCTTTCGTAACCAAAAACGAAGCAGTTTATAATGCTGCGATGAAATTTGCACAGGCAAGGTTAAGTCCGCCCGGTCTTGCCCAGATCATGGCTGAAGCTGCCGTTGATCTTCCTGAATCTTATTTCGATGCCCCTAAAGGTGAATATCTTGCGCGTCGGAACCTGCTGATCAAAAGGCTTAATGCAATGAAGGGCGTTTTTTGTCCAACCCCTGGTGGCGCTTTTTATGCGATAGCACGCCTTCCCATAGATAACAGTGATAAGTTCTGCCAATGGTTGCTGGAATCATTTTCTTATAAAAACCAGACCGTGATGCTGGCGCCGGCAACGGGTTTTTATGGTACTCCGGGCCTTGGTGAAAATGAAGTAAGGCTGGCATACGTGTTGAACCTTACTGCCATTGATGCAGCTATGGATTGCCTTGAAAAAGCTTTGGAAGAATACCAAACGCTAAGGTGACATAATAGAGAGGGACTTTTTATTCATTCATGTATTTAAGTGGCAAGTGCATAAAAAAAACTGACCAGTCAGTTTGCTGTTGAGCTATGGAGTCTGGACACCAGCAACACGCCGCCGATGACCAGTAATCCTCCCAGCCACGTATACCAGGATACGCTTTCATGAAGAATGATCACGGAAAGCAATACCGCAAAAACAGGGACCAGGTTGGTAAATATAGCGGTACGCATCGGGCCAATTTTTTTAATGCCCTGGTAATACCACACGAAGGCGATTACAGTACCTACAATACCCAGGTAGGCTATGGCTATGGAGACCTTCCATGGAACATGAGCAGGAAATGGTTCACTTGCAGAAAACAGCAGCAACATCAAAAAACCGCTGAGGGAAGCCCAGGCAGACGCCTGTAATGGCGTGGTGTGCCTGAGTGCAGGTTTACCGGCCAGCGTATATATGGCCCAGGTTACCGGGCATCCCAGCATAAAGAGGTCACCGGCTTCGAGGCTGGACAATAATTCGGTTACACGTCCGCGTGATATAACAATCACGACACCGGAAAGTGAAATGAGTAAGCCCGCTATTTTCTTCCAGGTAATGCTTTCCCTATAAACCACCGCAGACATCAACATAACAAATATGGGATTTAATGCAGCCAGAAGCGCGCCCCTGCTTGCGGGAATAGTTTTGAGTCCCTTGAAGAAAAAATAATTATAGGCGAAGATTCCTGAAAACCCTAAAAGCAGTAATAAAGGAATTATTTTTTTCTCCACCAGGAATAGCTGGCGATTTTGCTTCCACGCCATCGGTAACAAGAACACCAAGGCTACCCCATAACGCATGCTGGCACCTGTAAAAGGACCAAAAGTCTGAGCCGCGATCCGGGTGGAAATAAAGGTTCCTCCCCAGAACAAACAAACAAGCACAAGTTTGACATAGGTAATACGCAAAGAGGAATTGCCGACAGTCATGGATGAATTTGGCGTAAACATATTAATTTTCAATATGAAGCAGATTTTCTTTTTAGTATTGGCCCTGGTTATTTTCGGCACCATTAAGGCGCAGGTTAACCCGGCAGACGTAACTATTGTGCGCGATTCTTTCGGCGTGCCGCATATTTTTGGAAAGACCGATGCTGATGCTGCCTACGGACTTGCATGGGCGCACTCAGAAGATAATTTCAGGGATATCCAATATATACTGCTCACCGGGAAAGGCATGTTGGGCAAAGCCATCGGCCGCAAAGGCGCCGAAGCCGACTATGTTGCCGCATTGCTAAGGTGCAGGGATATAGTTGAAGAAAAATATAGCAGCCTGTCTCCCGATTTTATTCAGGTTATGGCGGGCTATGTTGATGGCATTAATGCATACGCAAAGAAACATCCGGAAGAAGTGTTACTCAAAAAAGCTTTCCCTGCCACTACTAAGGACTATCTCAGTGCAGTCACCTTTTCCCTCTGTATTATATCAGGCATAGACAAGCAATTGCCCGCACTCATGTCGGGAAAAGTAAATACTATAGACGGATTTGTAAACGGAGGCTCCAACGCCTTTGCTATTCATCCATCCAGAACCATTACCGGGGAAGCATTCCTCGCGATTAATTCACACCAGCCGCTGGAAGGGCCCGTGGCATGGTATGAAGCGCACATTCAAAGTGAAGCAGGATGGAATATTATTGGTGGATTATTTCCCGGGGGATTATGTGCATTTCTTGGTGTAAATGAACACCTCGGATGGGCACACACAGTAAATATGATGGACAAAATCGATATTTTTCAATTGCATATGAATGCCACCAATACGGCATATGAATTTGA
>JANMMA010000288.1:0-4466 GCA_031372815.1 Sphingobacteriales bacterium | reverse complement strand
CCCAGATCTTTGAAAATCTTGATGATGACGAAAAGGACGAATACCCAGACGGACCCGGCCTCAGAGAAGTATTCATTAACGCAAATATTCTGAGTTTGAACGGTGAAGAATGGTCGTATAATGAAGGATGCCTGAGCATACCTAAAATTCGGGAGGATATTTATCGGAATGAAACGGTGGTTATGGAATACCAGGATATTGAATTCAATACTCATGTAAAAACGTTTAATGGTATTACCGGACGTGTCATTCTCCATGAATATGACCACATTGAAGGAAAACTTTTTATCGACAGGATCTCCCTGCTGAAGAAAAAACTGATCAGGAAAAAACTTGACGATATCTCAAAGGGAAAGGTGAAGGTCGATTATCGGATGCTTTTCCAAAAATAAACTTCCATACCATGAGGAAATCTTATGTTGTAATCCTCATGTTATTATTGATGGGACCTGCTCCGCAGGCACAGCAAAGGGATACTGTAGATGGCCGGATAATTACGCTTACGGAAGTAGTTGTGCGTAGCAAAACTAATGTACGTGGATTCATGGACCGGGTGAAAGCCGATACCAGTTTTTACAAAGCGTTCCGAAACCTGCGCATATTGCAATTCACTTCATTGAACGATATCCGGATGTTTGATAAAAAAGGACATCAGAAAGCATCCCTTGATTCACGCACCCATCAATATGTGGCTAACGGTTGCCGATACACGAAAAAAATCAATGAAACATCTACGGGCGATTTCTATGACAGGAAGGGAGGCTTCAATTATTACACTGCTGAATTATATGCCGGACTGTTATTTGCGTTCGACACCGTCTGTGGTGAAACCAATATTGTAAAAGGCGTTGAAAGAAATGTGCGCGAAAAGAAAGGCTTTGAAAAGAATAAGGAACAGTTGAAAATGTTGTTTTTCAATCCCGGTAGTAAAATACCGGGTATTCCGCTAATGGGCCATAAGGCTGCGCTGTTTGAAGATGATATGGCCAGATGGTACAACTATTCCATTGACCTGCAGGAAAGAAATGCGAAGACGTATTATGTTTTCACGGTAAAGAGAAAGTCGAAACAGGAGGGTGGTGATCCCGACAAAGTAGTGATCGATGAAATGGTGACCTGGTTCAACTACCTGAACTTTGACGTTGAGTCTAGACAGTATTCCCTAAGCTATAATGCCGGTGTATATAAGTTTGATGTCCGGATGGAAGTGGAGTTGACTCACTTTGACCAGTACCTGGTGCCTTCGTTGATACGGTATAATGGCACCTGGGATGTGATCACTAAAAAACGCGAGACTGGCGTGTTTACGGCAACCCTGTTTGATTTTGACAAGGCGGGTAATTGATTCAACAATTTTTAGTTCGGGCAAATTGAACACCATAGTGGAATAATGCTGATCATATCAAACTAGTTGATATAGTTCCTCCATTTTTCAATCACTCCCTGCATATCTGACGGGATCTCGCTGGTGAAAAACAGTTTTTGCCTGGTTCGTGGATGAATAAAACCAAGGGTCTGCGCGTGCAGTGCATGACGCGGACAAATGGCGAAGCAATTTTCAACAAACTGTTTGTATTTGGCAAAAATGGTTCCTTTAAGGATTCTGTCTCCGCCGTAGGTTTCGTCATTGAAAAGCGGATGTCCGGCGTGTTGCATATGTGCACGTATCTGGTGCGTACGGCCCGTTTCCAATCGGCATTCTATGAGTGTGACATATCGGAATTTTTCGATCACGGTATAATGAGTAACAGCTTCCTTACCGTGTTCACCATCGGGATAAACATCCATTATTTTGCGGAAGCGTTGATGCCTTCCTACGTGTCCGCTGATTGTTCCTTCATCCTCTTCAAAATTTCCCCAGACAAGGGCTATGTATTTCCTTTCCACAGTATGATCAAAAAACTGGTTGGCCAGGTCCACAGCTGCTTTATCCGTTTTTGCCAGTAGTAGTAGACCGCTGGTATTTTTATCGATCCTATGCACCAGTCCGAAACGCGGCAGGGTGTGTTCATCCAGATCAGGCTGTTGCTTTTTCAAATACCAGGCTATCCCATTTACCAGCGTGCCACGATAGTTACCGGCTCCGGGATGCACTACCATACCTACGGGTTTGTTAATGACGAGGATGTCATCATCTTCGTAATGAATATTGAGTTCCATTTCTTCAGGAACGATTTCAAATGTTTCAGGGGTGTTCTCTGAGTAAACGGTGATCTGATCAGCTGGCCTGATCTTATAATTTGATTTGATGGGTTTGCCATTAACCAGGACATGTCCGAATTCAATGGCTCTCTGTACTTTCGTCCGGGTAGCATGGGTGATACGTGCCTGGAGAAATTTATCGATCCTCAGGGGCTCCTGTCCTTTATCTACGGTCATGGATAATCGCTCATAGAGCTCTTCCACACTGTCTTCTTCCGGCAAATTGTCAATGTCGTTCTCCGTTTGCATGGCACAAATTTAGTTCATAAGGTATATTAAGGAATAGGTTTTAATTTTGGCATGATGAGGGTAGTATTCAGAGACTTTGGAATGATCGATTACAAACAGGCGTGGGATATACAGGAAGCCATCCTGTTAGAGAATGTTTCTGTCAAAACAGAAGCAAGGCGGGAGAACAAAAATTATCCTGCAGATAGCATTTCCACGGTACATCATCTGTTGTTTTGTGAGCATCAACCCGTTTATACACTTGGTAAGAGTGGCGATTTGGCCAATATACTGATCAGTGAACAGGAGATGCACAAAAAAGGAATAGCTTTTTTTCGAACCAACCGTGGGGGTGACATCACTTTTCATGGACCAGGACAATTGGTGGGCTATCCCATACTTGACCTGGAAAAGTATTATACCGATATCGGCCGGTACCTGCGCAACCTGGAGGAAGTGATTATCCTTGTAATAGCCGAATATGGGTTGAAAGGAGAACGCAGTAAAGGGGAAACCGGAGTCTGGCTTGAGCCTGATCAGCCCGGAAAAGAACGTAAAATTTGTGCGATGGGGGTAAGGTGCAGCAGGTGGATCACCATGCACGGGTTTGCCTTTAATGTGAATACTGACCTTGATTTCTTTAATTACATCGTTCCCTGTGGTATAGAAAATAAGTCGGTCACATCCCTGTCTAAAGAACTGGGGAGGGTTATCCCGATGGACGAAGTACGCGAAAAAATTAAGCGAAATTTTGAAAAGGTTTTCTCCTGCAACCTCGAAGAATGATGTGTTAGTTATCTCTTGGTATCATGAATTTACTCTTCTCTTTTAGCAAGCCGTTTTCATATAGCTCAAACCTGAACCATCCGGCTTTTACAAAGTTGGTTTTGTCGATGATTAGTTGACTTTCTTTCACTTTATTCATGGTGAACAAGGCAGTGCCATCATCCCTAAAAAACTTGATGGTATAGGAGTTCGTTTTATTTTCCGGTAAAACGATCATGACATGACCCTGCGGATTAGTATGAACAAATATGGATGGAACAAATACATCTTTTAAGGGAGGTACTTTAGCTTTTGAACTATCATCACTATATTTTCCGTTGGACCATTTAACCGCTGCATTATTATTTTCTGCCATTTTATAACTGGTGGTGCGGGAGGAATCAACAACAGGGTTAAAAACGCCAGTAAAAAAATACTTGCCGCCTTCGCGCTGCACATAAAGTTTATAGAATTGTGATGTGTTTGGAACTTTACTGTCGAGGAAGCCATTGGTCACGGCTTTGGGATCAGCAACAGACAGTATGGTTTTGAAACCACGAAGAGAATCTGGTGAACGCTGGACGTTGATCAATACTACGTCCGGGAAATTATTCACCCAACTGAGGATCACCTTGCCAAACCTGTTTTTGACGGTAAATCTGGGTAAGGTATCCTGCGCCAAAATGGGCAGAAATCCTATGGCCAGGAGGAAAACAATTACGAACCTTTTTAGCATATGAGGGTAACGCATCAGGATATTCAGTTATTACCGGGGTGCAAATATAACGGCTATGGCCTGTTAATATAGTAGGGTTCCCTTTTTTAAGGATTTATTACCCTGAAGTCCACCGCTATGTATGGTTAGGATCCTGCTGCCCGGAGGAAAATAATCTTTCTTAATGAGGTCTGAAATGGCAAACATCAGTTTTGCCGTGTATACGAAGTCGGTGGGAATATGATGCAACTGGTAAAAACTGTTCATAAAAGAAATCAGGTCTTCCGTCTTTTTAGCATAGCCCCCAAATTGGTAGTCAAAACTAATATGGAAACCGGGGACCGGTAACATTTGGATAAGATTTTTCACATTCATCGTCAGCCCTGTATCATTAAGCACGGCAATGCCAACAAACTGCTGAGCGGGGGAGGATGCGGCTGTCATCAGGCCGGCAAGCATGGTACCTGTTCCGCATGCACAGCATATATGAGTGTATTTTTCCTTATTTGTATAGTTAAGCATTTCAGCAGCTCCTTTCACACCCAATATGCCATAT
>JANMMA010000260.1:0-9291 GCA_031372815.1 Sphingobacteriales bacterium | reverse complement strand
CGCCCGCTGTGTCTGTAAAATCCCTGATCCACTGATCCTTATCAAAAGGTACATTGAATATAGACGCACTGTTACTCCATCCATTCCTGCGTTCAGCGGTATGACCTGCAATTAGTTTTAGGCTATGATCAGTGCCAATTTTCTTATCATAGGTGAAGAAATTATCCCATGTCCAGTGATAGATGCTATCCCGTGAAAAGAATAAACTGCTTCGTTCATTTTTTTGTCCGGCCGGAGCTCCACCTGCGGTAAAAGTTGCATAGACCGGCTGGTAATCCCAGCCATTGTTCTGTTCCAGGTCAATACCAAATGAAGATCTGAAAGAAAGGCCCTTCATGATCTTATAATCGCCCCATAGCGAAAATTGAAGGCGGTCACCCCAACTTCTGTTGTTTGTATTTTTTAACGTAGCCAACGGATTTCCAACATCACTTTTTGTTGTATTTCCAAAACTTCCATCGGCATTATACGGATTGAAAATAGGTGCCGCGATGTATGCCGTAGTGAACAGGCTGTAAGGCTTATTGTCAGCGTCATAATGACTGTACCCGATATTGTTACCGAACTTTAGTTTGCTGTTCACGGCAAATTCCTGGTTGAATCTTGCGGTGATACGCTGGTATTTATTATCCATCAGGATACCGTTGTCATTCAGGTATCCGCCACTTGCATAAAATTTATACTTATTCTTTCCACCATTCATCGAAAGCGTGTGGTTTTGGAACATTGCTGGCCTGGTAAGTTCATCATACCAATAAGCTGATCCGGTAATATCTGCAGATGTAACGGCCGGTGCCTGCGCGGCGTCATTAGAATAAATGGCGAAAAGATTAGGCCCAGCCATGTCAACGCCATGCGTAAGCATTCTCACGCCTGTCTGACCGTTGTAACTTACTTTCACTTTGCCACTGGTTCCTGCTTTGGTTGTGATCAATACAACCCCATTAGATGCTCTTGCACCGTAGATAGCCGTTGACGACGCATCTTTGAGTATATCAATGGTGAGGATATCTGCGGCATTAATGTTACGGATGTCATTTGTAATGATTCCGTCCACTACATATAGAGGTTCCACCCCACCAAGTATAGAGCCAGTTCCCCTGATCCTTACAATAGGAGCACTGCCGGGAGCACCGCTATTAACGACCTGGACACCTGCAGCCTTTCCCTGTATAGCCTGGGTAGCTGTTAAAACAGGAATATTGGCAATCTCACTGCCGCGAATATTTACAGATGCACCCGTAAGATCTTTTTTCCGGGATGCGCCATAACCGATCACTACGATTTGTTCCTGGGATTTGATGGCCTGCCGCAACACCAGGTTAAATTCACTCCTGGCACTTACCGCAGTTTCTAACGCTTCATAACCTACGGCAGTAACAACCAGAATGGCATCGTCAGGAACATTGATAGAAAAATTACCGCCAGCATCCGTAACGGTACCACCCGCCGCGCCCTTTACAGCGATAGTAGCGCCAACAACAGGCTGGCCCGACTCGTCTGTAACCCTTCCTGTTATTCTTTTTTCCGCCGCTTGTGCATTTGCATTTACCTCACTGGTAAGGACTACCAGGTTATTGTCCATAATTTTAAACCCTATTCCCGTTCCCTTGAAGAATCGGGACAAAAATTCAGCTATGGGCATATTCTTCACCGAAAGACTGATCTTTTTTCCGGACGGTATGATCGACTCATTATATAAAAAACGAATACTGGTCTGTGCCTGCGTTTCTTCCATCGCTTTCTTCAATTCAACAGAATCCAGGCTGATGGTAATGGTCTGAGCGCGCGTTCCGGCGCTTGCGCAGATGGTTAAAAACAAAGAAAGAACCAGGATTAGCTTCATAATGATCAAAAACTTTTTTACTGACGTATACATGTTAATCAATTGAATTAAGGGGTCAGTCTATATAAATGATATCATGCTCCATACTGAACTTAAACGGATGAACAACACTCATGGCGGTAAGGGCCTGCTGAATATTCTCCGAGGTAAATATCCCGGTAAACATAAGTTCTTCCCTAAGCCTGTTTCGAAATTCGATCCTCACACCATACCAGCGCTCCATCCTCAATGCAAGGACACCGAATTTTTCCGATTGAAAAACCAGTTTGTTATCTACCCAGGCGGTCTCCATAAACAGCTTTTCTGCAGGCTTGTAATCCACTTTTCTCAAAGTCACCATATCACTCTCTTCATTGAGCAGTGATTTACCATAATTGTTGCCTTCAGGTTTTCTTGCCGTGCCCTCAGTAGAAACCACCAGTTTTTCATTCGGCTTTAAAATATAAATATCATCAGGCCTGTCACGAATGGTAATTTCCACTGAACCTTTGATCAGGCTGGTTTCCATATTGTTTTCTTCAGGATAAGCTTTTACATTAAAGGTTGTTCCCAACACCCTGATCCTCATATTTCCAGACTTTACGATAAAAGGTCTTGCCACATCATGGATAATATCAAAATAAGCTTCGCCTGTTAGCTCAACTTCCCTTCCCGATTGGTTAAAATTATTATTGTTGTAATCCAGCCTTGAACCAGCATTGAGCCAAACCTGGCTACCGTCTGGCAGACTTACCCTGCTTTTATTGCCGTAGCGGGTAACGACAGAACTGATAGATGGAGTCTTGCTGGGAAGGGCAGTTCCGGTGAACTTGCCAAACATCAGACTACCGATGACCAGGCATATGATGACTATCGCAGCAGGTATTAAATAACGGAGGGATTTTTTTTTGATGGATGGAACTATTGGCGTATTGTCTACCTCAGCAAATAGAAAATCGTTCCTGTGTTTTAGTAAATGACGCACATATGCCTCTTTGACGACAGGATTATTGTTTGATGCCGTATCCTTTTTCCACATAGCTGCAAATAAATCTGCAGTGATCCTTAAGTCGGGGTACCGGGAGAGCAACTGGTTAAGCTCTTGGAATTCAGTTGGTGTAATGGATGATGCCAATTGTCTCGACAGCAATGTATAAAAACGTTCTTCAGCAAGCTGTTGGTTTTGTTCCATCAATATATATGGACAAGAAAACAAACCGATACCCCCAAAAGAACCATATTTTTTTTAATTGGATCTTTTTCTTTGAGACGGAGGGCTGAAACGGTAATGCAGAAATTTTTCACTTAGCTTTTTCGTCTAAAAAGGACCAGTAAAACATCAACGCAGAAAATACTCCTCAGCTTTTTTCTTTCAGTCGGTAAGCGTAAAACAGGGATTTTGAAAGTTTCTTCAATGCAATGACAAGCTGATTGTCAATCGTGCTTTCCGATAAATGAAGGATCTCAGCCGCTTCTTTATAGGTAAACCCATCCTCTTTTACCAGTTTAAAAATCATACGGCATCGTGGCGGCAGCAGTCGAACGGCCTGGTATAATTGTTGGTTCATCTCCTTGGTGACCAGTGCCTGTTCAGGATCCACGAAAGGTTGTTCAGGTTCAAAATCAAGGTCGTCAATACTTATCGTTGCAGATTTAGTAAGTTTTGACAAATAATTGAACGACGTGTTTTTGATCGCAACATAGAGATATACCTTCAGATTTTTTATTGCCGTAATGTTTTGCCTGTTACGCCAAAGGCCGATAAAAACATCCGAAACAATTTCTTCTGAGAGTTCCCGACTTTTGGTAATGATAAAGGCTAACCTGAAGAGCCTGTTGTAGAGCAACTCAAATAACTCTTTATACGCAAACTGGTCGCTATTGCCTATCCTGGCCTGGATTGCGGGTATGGTATCTGGGTTTTTCAATCGATTCAATCGACTTGTAATATAGGAAATTAAGTAATGTGGCAATTGGCAAAGGTGTGAAATGTGGAAGTTGAATGTGTACTTTCCCACTATGCACAGGCCCTAAAAAGAACCCCGCAAAATGCGGGGTTCTTTTTGTATTCATTATCGCATCATCGCACTAACCATATTATCACATTATCCTGCAGGGTCTGTATTCATTATCGTTTTATCGCATTAACCACATCATCACATTATCTTACTGACTGAGTTTAAATTCAACGCGCCTGTTCTTTGCCCTGCCTGTCGCCGTCTTATTGTCTTCAATAGGGCTATCAGCACCTGCACCGCTGGTGGTAAGTCTGTCGGCATTAACGCCTTTACTGACCAGGTATTTTTTAACCGATGCAGCACGATTTTCGGAGAGCTTTTGGTTGCTTTCAGCCTTACCAACATTGTCTGTATGGCCGATAATCGTCACTTTAATGTCAGTATACTGCTCGTTCATGATCTTAACAGCCTTATTCAATTCTGCTTTCGCACCTGATGTAAGTGTTGACGTTCCTGTTGCAAACTGCACGTTGGCAGCATTGAACTTGATCAGCGGACAACCACCATTTTCCGGAACACCAGCTATGGTAGGACATCTATCCTCTTCATCATTTACACCGTCATTATCCGTGTCTGGAATCGGACAACCATGGTACTTAGCCAGGCCCGCAACCGTTGCACAACTATCTTCTTCATCATTAATGCCATCACTGTCAGTATCCGGAATAGGACAACCGGTATACTTTGCTAAACCAGGAACGGTGGGACACTTATCTTCTTTATCTTCAATACCATCTTTATCGGTATCCGGACATCCTTTAAACTGTGCAAGCCCGGCAACAGTGGGACATGCATCAAGGCTGTCAACAATACCATCCTGGTCCGTATCTTTCGGCGGCTCTACCACAGGAACCGGAGGGGGCGCCATGACAACAGCTTTCTTCTTGCCAATATTTCCTGCTATGCCAAAACTATAAAAGAGATTTTTTGCAGTGGTGGTTGAGGCAACGGGAATGCGATACTGCGCTTGAACAATCAGGTAAGCGGCGTCATAAAAGTTTGCCTGTAAACCTACACCCGTAGGAATGTACGCTCCAAAATAACCACTCCATGAAGACGCACCCACACCTGCTGATAAAAAGGGAGATACCCAATAACTATCATTCAGCAATTTTATATTAACCGAAGCATCACCTTCCAGCAATAATTTATCATTTAGTGGAGCAGGTTTATTGGGCACCGGGTAAGCAACAAATGACCCTCCCAACCTGGCCATTAAATCGATATTGTCTGTAATTCCTTGAATATAAGATACCGCCAGACCAGGGCTCATTCTGGAAGTTTTATACCATTGCTTTTCATTTAGAACAGCACTTAAACCTCTTGCATCAAGGTCTGCTGCTGTCTTGAAATCATGTAATGTAAAGTGAACACCAAGAAGACGACCTTTTTTATACTGGTTCTTCACCGGCAATTCCTGGCTGAAGCCCGTACTTACCAACAATAGCACTACCATTCCAATTAAGAATCTTTTCATAAACAGTCATTTTGCTTGAATGACCGCAAAAATAACGGGTAAGACCTAAATGAGGAAAAATTAATTTATTGCTACCATTTCAGGATGCTTGCCCAGTACATCTACTCTGACTTTGGTTAGACCACGGCTAGTATAGCCGAGGGTTTTAGCAGCTTTTTTAGAAAGATCAACCAGTCTCGGATTATTGCGGTGTAGCCTGTCATTAACTTTAACGACAACTACTTTATGGTTGCTAAGGTTAGTGACCCTTATCCATGTACCCAGTGGAAGAGAATTGTGCGCAGCAGTAAGTCCTTTCTGAGTGAAAATTTCACCGTTGGCAGTCTTTTTTCCTTCAAACTTATCGGCATAAAAACTCGCGGTACCATATTGTATCTTGCCGGGAATCACTTTCCTTGTACCGGTTTTTGGCTCTTCGGAGTGCCTGGCACTAAATTCCGCAGCTGAGGAAACATTGACAATCAGTGCCAGTTGCAGAAGGAAAAGCAAAGGGAAGATTCGTTTCATTACCATGGTTTTAAGGCGTATCTCACGTTTCCCACTTCACAAGCCAATTCCTATGTGCAAAAACCAGGCAAAAATTCTTCTATTTGAAATTTAATTTACTATTTCAAGGCGAAATATCTCATTCTCAGCATATTATCTTCTCCATAAATATCCTCATAAAATTTAATTGAACCATCTTTATTCGCTTCACAAGTGTAATACCGGAGGTACACTGGTACCTTCTGCTTTAAATATATATAATGTTTCTCCTGCCGCTCCAGCCAGATATGTAAACTGTCCAGGGGTATTGGTTGGGGATCCTTTGTGACCAGGTATTGGGAAAGGCTGTCCCATTTTTGGACCCTTACACATCCGTGGCTCAGCGCCCGGTTTGAGCGGGTGAATAAAGACCTGGCATTAGTATCGTGCATATACACATCATACTTATTGGCGAAATTAAACTTCATGATGCCAAGGCTGTTGTCATCTCCCTGCCGCTGGCGAAGCAGGTAAGGAAACTTTTTCTTGCTGAGTTTTGACCAGTCAATGGTGGAAGGCTCGATCACACTATCGTTTTGATCTACCACCATAAGGTTTTCCTTATCAAGATATCCGATGTCTTTCTGGATCTTGGGCAACATTTCTTTGAATATTATACTGTAAGGAACAGTCCACTGCGGATAAGTGATCATATTGCTGACTGATGAATTGAGCACAGGGGTCCTGGTTTTTGGCTGCCCCACGATAACATTCGATTCCAGTTTAACCATCCCTGAATCCCAGACCTGCATTTTGAAGGCGGGAAGGTTGACCCATATATATGATTTAGGCAGGGTGTCAGGCAACTGTTTATAACGGTCCAGGTTGATAGCAATTCGGCGAAATTTCTCCATTCCCGTATTGTTGAGCGATCCAACGAGCGCTGGTCCGGCTTTTCCATCAACCTTAAGCCTTCTGGCTGTCTGTGCCTTTTTTATGGCCTCAGCAAGTTCTGTAGAGTCGGGCATCCTGTTGTTAAAAGGGATATATTGATCCTCGAACAGCCTCGACTTAAGTTGCTTTACAAACGTCAGGCTATCCTTTTTTGGGAACTGAATGAAAGTATATTCACGACGATCCAGGGAATCCAAAAAAACGGGTAACGATGCCCGTAATGCTCGGTAGCGCTCATTCAGCGGTTCCAGTCTTTCCAACAACGCTGCCGGATCATTAAAGTCTTGCAATGAATCCCTTAGGCCAATAAAAAAAGCGCCATCCATCAGGGTGTCCTTACGGAGTGTCACACTGTCGAAGGGAAGCCTACCCCTTTTCAAATGGCGGGCCATTGTCACAAACGCATCAGAAAGCAATACATCTCCCCTGGCCCAAAGAGCCGCATCCATCATGCTGGCTGAATCTTGAAGTTTTTTGAAGATTCCGGCCAGTTCACCACTGTGATAAAAAGTCGGAAAAAGTCCATACAACTCACTGTGCTGAATAAAGCTAAACATCGAATCTGCCCTTTCAAGCCATCGCTTGTCTTTGCTCCAAAATCTTTCAGCTTCCCGATCCTCATACCAGCTATAAACTACACCAGGATCGCGGATATAAACGCTGTCATCAATCTTACCCTGGTTCAGGCTTGCATAACTGATTAGTGCAGATATCTGGTTCCGAACGGTAGGATCCATTTCTTCCGGAACTTTCACAATTTCTTTTAGCTTAGGTTTTTCAGGCTGACGAGACGAACTATCACAGGATCCGATCATTGATGCTATGAAAAGGGCAAATAATGTATTTCGAAGAATCATGTTCATATTTGTAATCTATTTATTTCCTTCCCAACAGGTATTAAAATTCGATGCCCTGATGGGTGAGGGAGAAAATTAGCTTCAAATTATTGTAATTTACCCGGTAATTTTTTGCATGCCAAATAGATGGTTGGAAAATAAGCGCATAGTCATCATTGGTGGAACCACAGGTATTGGTTTTTCCGCAGCCAGGTTATGCATTGATGAAGGTGCTACCGTAGTAGTGTTGGGAAGAAGCGAGGTTCATGCCAATGAGGCTTTGGAAGTGCTCGGCCCTTTGGCCAGAGCAGTGACAGCGGATGCTACTTCCCCTTCTGCTGCAAATTTAGCCATACAAACATCCATTGAACATTTTGGCGGAATCGATGGCATATATCACGTAGCTGGCGGCAGCGGCCGTAAGTACGGTGATGGTCCACTTCATGAAATGACCGATGAAGGATGGATGAAAACCCTGCATTGGAACCTGGATTCCCTGATGCATTCCAACAGGGCCGCAGTAAATTACTTTAAGAAAGAAAAAAAAGCCGGAGTAATCCTTAATATGAGCTCGGTGCTCGGTTTTTCTCCATCACCCCATTTCTTTTCAACACATGCTTATGCAGCAGCGAAAGCAGCAGTGATAGGACTATCAAAATCTATGGCATCTTATTATGCGCGGGACAATATCCGGGTTAACGTCATCGCCCCGGCACTTGTTGAATCACCAATGTCGATCCGCGCCATAAACGACACAGACATCATGAACTTTATAGCCACCAAGCAACCTCTTGACGGCGGCAGGCCAGGGATTCCTGAAGATCTTGGTGGAGCTGCTGTTTTTCTGTTGTCAGACAAATCAGCTTTCATTACTGGCCAGGTTCTTTCGGTCGACGGAGGATGGTCAGTTTCTGATGGTCAATACGCAACAGGTAAAATTGATCTTCAATGATGAAAGAAACCACGGCCATAGGGATTGATCTTGGAGGTACCCGCATTAAAGGTGTGGTGATCAACACTACCGGTGCGATCATCCATCAGTCATATACACAAATTGAAAACGATAACTGGAAAGATTGCATTGCCCTTACGTTAAATGAGCTCAATGATATGGTGCCGGGAAAACATCTTATTGGTATTTCTGCACCCGGTATTCCCAATGAAGACAATACCTGCATTTCATATATGCCCGGGCGTTTAAAAGGATTGGAAGGATTGAACTGGAGTGCTTCTTTTTCACAACAAACCTGGGTGGCAAATGATGCCATTGCGGCTATGTCAGCTGAAGCGAAGTTTGGTATTGCCAAAGGTGTTAAACACGCCGTTATGCTAACTCTGGGCACAGGCGTAGGAGGAGCGATAGTGATAGATGGCAAAATATACCAGGGGGCTTTTCAGAAAGCAGGTCACGCAGGTCATATTTCGGTTGACCATACTGGTGAGCAGGACATAACCGGCATGCCGGGAAGTCTGGAGGACGCCATTGGTAATTGCACCATTAAGAAAAGATCCCTCGGCAAATATGATTATACGCATCAGCTACTGGAAGACGTTAAGCAGGGCGACCATTTTGCAAACTGGTTATGGCTTGATGCGGTGAAGAAACTATCCGTCGGGCTTGCTTCCATAACAAACTTGCTGTCCCCCCAGATGATCATCCTCGGAGGAGGCATTACAGAGGCAGGCGCATTACTTTTCGAGCCACTTGCAGAATTT
>JANMMA010000243.1:0-18154 GCA_031372815.1 Sphingobacteriales bacterium | reverse complement strand
CTTCAAGATATTCCAGTGTCAAGGCAAAATTCAATACCTCTACGATGGTTGAAGGTGTTTGGCCGTAAGCTTTGTTTAGCATAGTGCCCAGTGCAATAGGTACAGACGCTGCAGCAACCTTTCCAGAGAAAGACATAAATTTTTTCATCGCTGTCCTGCGATCGTCAAGGCGTTCATAAATTTCAGGATCTGTTTTTTCGATTTCGTTCATTATGTTTAAAAAATTCATATGCTTAATTTTAAGAGGTTGGTAAATTGTTTGCGATAATTTTGGTGACAATGTATTCACTGGCAATTTCTAATACTTCCGGAGGCTTCCGATATACATCAAGACCCATCGAATCTACCACAGTGCTATCAGCAAAACTTCCATAACTTATGAGATCTCTAATAGCAGCCGCATGTCTTGCTTCCACCGAAACAATTTTTCCGGCAATAGTCAGGTAATTACAACTCTCCAACAATTCACCTGCACCGTTATAAGCTGAGACGCCAAGATCCTCAAATGCTTTAGCCGTCATTAAAACACTCTCCCGGCTGTTAAAATTTACAGAACTGAAATTGGTAATTATCCCCCCAATGCGTTTATTGCCAAGTGCATTTTTGAAAAATTCTCTATGAGCAATCTCATGATCCTTAATACCAGCCAGGTACTCCATTTCTTTACTGGACATTCCTGCATACGGTGTACTCATAACCTGGATATAAAATGCAGCTTCGAGCTGCTCCAGCGCATAGGCATAGTTCAATATACCAATGTCTCCAGATCCAAGGTTCACCACAGGTTTAAGACCATCCCTGCCACCAACTTCTCCAGGCGATTTTATGAAGTCTTCGATAGGAACTTTGTTGCAGGAAGCCGCAAAAACTAAGGCAGAAGCTGATAGAGAGGCATAACTGAGAAACTTTCGACGTGATTGATTGGGTAACGACGAAGTTTGACTTTCAGGAATCCGATCATCCAGGTGTTTTGACATAAACCAAAATTTTAAATGTTTGAAATATATGACTGTAAAAATCAACTCTTAACAAGGAGCAAATTTTTGGTTAAAGTTTCAAATTAAATGCCCGGAAGATGTTTAACTATTAATACAAGAGTGTGCAAAAAGTTAAACCATTTGGGGAGTTATAGGATGGGAATGTGTATTAAAATACTCAAGTATCCATGATGTGATGGAGAGAAGGTGTTAAATAAAATCTACAAAAAATGGAATTGTCAGCACGTCAGTTTACTCCGCATGCGATACTATTATGCACGAGCATTTGCGGGATTCAGTTTCAGTTAAACTGTAAAATACGGCGAGCGTTGTGCAGCACTGAAGAAGGGTCAATAAGATCCATCGTTGGATGCTTTAACATTTATTGAATCCATTCCCGCCCTTCTCTTAGCTTCTTCAATTATAGTTGCGGTTGCTGTAGCACCGATCCGTGTTGCACCAGCTTCTTTCATATTGATCAACTCGTCAAGCGTCCTTACACCACCAGCAGCTTTTACCTGCACGCCCGGCGCCGAATATTTTCTCATCAATATAACGTCCTGCAGTGTTGCTCCTTTGGTAGAAAATTTCCCGTCATCGCCTTTCGTGTATCCGTATCCGGTAGATGTTTTAACAAAGGCAACCGGTATTACACTGCATATCTGGCAGAGTTTTATTTTATGCTCATCCTGCAGGTAATCGTTTTCGAAGATCACTTTCAGGATAGCGCCATGCTTCAGTGCAGCATCGTTAATCATGCTGATCTCATTTGAAACATAAGTCCACTCGCCCTGAAGAACTTTTCCAATATTAACAACCATATCAATTTCTGCAGCCCCTTCCTCGCAGGCCAGTACACATTCCGCGACTTTAATTTCCGTTGTATGGCTGCCATGTGGAAATCCGATTACCGTACAAACCGGAACACCTGATCCCTGTAGACATAAAGCTGCCATTTTCACTGCATATGGCTTGATGCAAACCGATGCCGTCTTATATTTTATCGCAGTTTCGCATCCAGTTTTCAGGTCAACATCAGTCATGGTTGGATGAAGTAGCGAATGGTCGATCATTTTAGCGATTTCCGCTATGCTAAGGTTCATTGTAGTAATATTTATCTCTCGTTTGGCACGTCGAAACTATTGTGCCATCCATCAAATTTTAATTTTTCAATTTTTTTCAGAACTTCCTTTTCCAATTCTTTTTTATATAGGTCCATTTTATTGCCAATGGAAGCATCAGATGAGCCTAGGATCTGGGCGGCGAGTATGCCTGCATTTTTGGCTGCATCAAGGGCAACAGTAGCCACCGGAACACCATTCGGCATCTGGAGGATCGACAGTATAGAATCCCATCCGTCGATAGAATTGGCGGACTTTACCGGTACACCGATGACGGGCAGCGAAGTCAGGGAAGCTATCATACCAGGTAGATGTGCTGCCCCTCCGGCACCAGCAATAATCACCCTGAGTCCCCTTTCACGCGCAGTCGTTGCATAGTCAACCAACCGCAACGGTGTGCGGTGTGCAGAAACTATGGTGAGTTCAAAGGGAATCCCCTTCGAGAGTAGAAAATCAGCAGCCTGCTGCATGACAGGCAGGTCACTATCTGAGCCCATGATTATACCGACTATAGGAACCATGTTTTTATAATGTGGTTAATGTGGACAATGTGGTTAATGCGATAGTGTAAATGTGAAGATGGGAAGGTAATTAGAATTCCACACTTGTTCCATACTCCTGTGATGATGTTTATCTACCAATTTGAACTTCCACATCTGCCCACTTCCCAATTTGCCAATGACTTATAGGTTTCACAATTTCCAACCTTCCCCATTTGTACTTTCACATCTGCCCACTTCCCAATTTGCCAATTGACTCGTCACTTTCCTAATTTCCCAATTTTCAATGTCTGTTTCACTTTATTCGCCTGTCTGAGCAGTCCCTGTTTATCAGCATCTATAATCGTAATGTGCCCCATTTTTCTACCAGGAACAGCTTTTACCTTTCCATAAATATGCACAAATGCGTTTTCAATGTCCAGTACTTCCTTCAGACCTTCATATACCGCGGAACCCTCGTAACCAGGTTCGCCAACAACATTGACCATAATACTCGGTAATATCATGGCCGTATTACCCAATGGATAATCCAGCAGTATACGCCACAACATGTCGAACTGTGAGCAATAGTGTGCCTCGATCGTGTGATGACCACTGTTATGAACCCTTGGTGCGGTTTCATTTACGTAAACATCACCTTTTTTATCGATAAACATTTCGATGGCAAAAAGCCCGGGCGATGAAAAGTTCTTTGCCACCCTCAGCGCAATGGCCTCTGCTTTCCATAAACTTTTCTGTGTGATGTCGGCCGGACACAATTGGTAATCCAACAGATTGAGATAAGGATCAAAGATCATTTCTACGGCCGGGTAAACGGCATGCGCACCATTTGGCCCTATAGCTACCGTTACGGCGATCTCCTTATCTATATCAATCATTTTTTCCAGTACCGCAGGTGCGTCAAAACCCTTTTCGAGATCGGAAACTACCTGGAGCAATTGCACTCCTTTACCGTCATATCCACCCATAGCTAGTTTATGCACTGCGGGCAAAAATGAAGCATTTATTTTCAGGTCAGTTAGCTGTTGGGTGATGAGAAAGGCAGGTGAGGGGATATCATGCTCCACATAATACTGCTTCTGCAAAATTTTGTTTTTTATGGTGCGCAGTGCGGCAGGCCTGGGTACAATTTGTTTGCCTTCTGCCTCAAGTTTTTCCAGCGCCTCCACATTAACATTCTCAATCTCAATAGTAAGTGCATCAATATTTTGTCCGAATGCATAGACATCGTCAAAATTCTTTATATCACCTTTTATAAAATGGTGACAGAGGTGTGCAGCCGGACAATTCACATCCGATTCCATGACCCATGTTTCCACAGGGTAATTTGCACCTTCCTGAAGTAACATCCTTCCTAATTGTCCACCCCCCAGTATACCAATTTTCATAGGCAGATCTATTGATTTGTTGCGTCCAAAAATAAGGTAATACTTGCTCTCTGGCATAAACAAAGCATTAACAGCAGTCTTTTATGTTTATCCTTAAAAGGTTTACTTTTGTGCCATGCGTCCGGATTATCCATGTAAAGCTTTCACCGATAAGCGCCAGCACTACTTTATGCTGATGGAAACCCTTGCAGAAGGTGCCTTTTTTACCGTAATCCTATTTCTCCGTTCCATCTTCATTGGTTTAGTGTGATAGTAATGGCTTTATCCATCTTTTCTCCTCAACGATTAATTTTTATGTTATGGTAGCACCACAAAAAGCAGGTACTGTAGACAGCGACTTTCTTCCGCTTGAAGGAACCGACTATATAGAATTTTATGTAGGTAACGCTAAGCAGGCAGCCCATTTTTATATGACCGCTTTTGGCTTCCAGCCATCAGCTTATGCCGGACCCGAAACGGGTTTGCAGGACAGGGTTAGCTATGTTATAAAACAGCAGAAACTTAATTTCGTATTTACTACTTCATTACGCCGGGATACAGCCATTTCAAAATTTGTAGATCAGCATGGCGATGGTGTTAAGGTGCTTGCACTACGTGTTGATGACGCCACAAAAGCCTGGAAAGAAACAACCAGCAGGGGCGGGAAAAGTTTTATGGAACCTGAAACCATGGAAGACGAAAACGGCAGGGTGGTGCTCAGTGGTATACATACCTACGGGGAAGTATTACACATATTTGTAGAAAGAAAGGACTACCGAGGTGCTTTTATGCCGGGATTCAGGCCATGGTCCAACCCATATTTCAATCCCACCGAAACAGGACTGTTATATGTTGACCATTGTGTTGGTAATGTAGGATGGAATCAAATGAATCCTTGGGTAAAGTTTTATCAGGACGTGATGGGTTTCCACAATATTCTGACGTTTGATGATAACGATATCTCTACTGAATACTCGGCCCTCATGAGCAAGGTCATGAGTAACGGTAACGGGTACGTTAAGTTTCCGATTAACGAACCGGCAGAAGGAAAGAAAAAATCACAGGTGGAAGAATACCTGGAATTCTTTAATGGTGAAGGGGTGCAACACGTTGCCATGGCTACCCATGATATCGTTAAAACAGTGACCGAACTCCGCAACAGGGGAGTGGAGTTTCTTAAGGTTCCTGATAGTTACTATGATGATCTCCTGAGCCGCGTCGGTAAGATTGATGAAGACCTGCAACCACTCCGGGATCTGGGTATCCTGGTAGACCGCGACGAAGAAGGCTATCTCCTTCAGTTGTTTTCCAAGCCTGTGCAGGACAGGCCAACATTGTTTTTTGAAATCATTCAGCGAAAAGGAGCGAAGAGTTTTGGAAAAGGAAATTTCAAGGCATTATTTGAAGCCATTGAAAGAGAGCAGGAGCTGAGGGGCAATCTGTAAAAGCTAGAGCAAAACGTGATCTGAAGCCATTAAAACAGAGCAGGAGCTGAGGGGCAATCTGTAAAAGGTTGAACATCAAACGGGCAATTAATCACATTGTTAAAATTGCCCTAAGAAACTATTAAAATTGCGTGAAAGCCAGTACTTTTACGCAACCATGAAGCTATGAAAAGGATCATCACCTTCGTATCCCTATTGTTCTTTTTACAACCGGTCTTTTCGCAAAATGCTTTTGTGGATTACCAGAAATCTTTTCAGAAAGTCTCCGATATATTTAAACGCAAAGAGGATACCCTCAAAAAACAATTCGCGGCAAAAAAAATAGCGTGGCCAGCTAAATATATTTACCTCCGGTCTTTTAAATACGATAGTGAACTTGAGGTGTGGGTAAAGAATACTACCGAAGAAGAATACCATCTATTTAAGACGTATAAAGTCTGTGCACTGGCCGGTACACTCGGACCCAAAAGGATAGAAGGTGATTACCAGGTGCCTGAAGGCTTCTATTATATCAATGAATTTAAGCCCAACAGCAACTATCATCTGTCACTCGGATTAAACTATCCAAATGCCGCAGACCGTATCCTCGCAGATTCGCTACAACCAGGCGGCGATATTTATATCCATGGTAGTTGTGTGACAGTTGGATGTATTCCGATCACCAATCCACAAATTGAAGAACTTTATATACTCACTTCACACGCCCGGGGCCTTGGTACCGATTTTATTCCTGTCCATATATATCCTATAAGGTTTACGAATCAAAAAAGTATGGCTTACCTGGATAAAATGATGAGGGACGATGGTGAGCTTAAGGATTTTGAAAAAAGCCTGAAACAGGTTTATGATTATTTTGAAGTTACCCATCAGCTTCCGGTCGTAGGAGTCAACACCAAAGGCGAATATGTTGTGTATTAAATGGTAGGTTGAAAACGCCACTGTGGTGTAGCTCACCGGTAGGCGCCAATCTTGTTCGAATACGTCGTGAATTAATTTGGCCAAATTACTTGAAGGGTCTCAGGCGTTTGCTGAAGCAACTTAACTTTTTTACCATCTACCAATTCAGTCATCTCTTTGTTGGTATAATGCCTCACCGTAAGCATCGCTAAATTCTTTTCAAGCTCCACATCAAATAATTCACTGGCTGCAAGGGCAAGTTTTTCAATCTTATCTGGTCTATCGTCCAGGCAAACCTGAATGGACACGGCGCCTGATTGAACAAGGTTGGGTTTAACGTGAAGCGAGGCAAGGATTTCATACAAGCGGCTCATCGGTTTTTCTCCTACGAAGGAAAAATCTTTTGTATGCAATTGCACCAGCACCTGGTCTTTTTTCAAAACAATAATCGCAGGCAGACCTTTAATGCTCTTATTATGAATAATAGTCCCCAAAATATCGGGGTCAAGAAAACATTTCACCCATAGGGGGATATTTTTATTTTGTAATGGTTTGATGGTCTTGGGATGAATCACCTGTGCGCCATAAAATGCCATCTCTATCACCTCATCATAGTTCAACTCGGGAATGATAACGGCGTGAGGAAATTGTTTTGGATCCGCGTTCATTACACCTTCTACATCTTTCCAGATGGTGAGGCTTTCTGCATCCAGCATGTTGGTGAAAATAGCAGCTGTATAGTCGCTCCCTTCACGGCCCAGGGTGGTACTTTCATTTTCATCTGTTGTGCCAATAAAACCCTGTGTGATCACCATACCTTTTTCCAGTAATGGCTTCACCAATTGTTCCACCTTTTCCTGCGTATAATTCCAATCGATATTTGCATCCCTGAACTGATCATCAGTGCGAAGAATATCCCTCACATCGATCCATGTATTCACCAGGCCTTCCTCGTTCAAATATGCGCTGATGATAGTGGTAGATAAAAGTTCACCAATACATACCACCTGGTCATAGTAGTAGTCATAATCACGAACCGGCTTATCGTGTAACAACCATTCTGCTTCTGTGTACAAGTCGTTCAATTTCTGGTCGGTCGATAATGCATTCTTCACCAGCAGGTATTTGGCCAGGTCATCATGAACTATGCGAACCTGGCGGAACAGTTCCAATGCGTCATCTTTTTTGCCGGCATAAAATGCTTCTGCCACTTTCTCCAGTGCATTGGTTGTTTTTCCTATGGCAGATATGACAATCAACACATTATCCATTTCCATTCCGGCAAGAATACGGGCCAGGTGCTGGATGCGTTCTATGGTATTTACACTGGCACCACCAAATTTGAATACTTTCATCATGTTGATTTCGGGTCACAAATGTCGTAAATTATTGTTGCCCATGTTAACTTCATTCAAAGCATTACTTTTGTTTACCGCTTGAAAGCACATCTATGATCATCAACAGGAATATACAAACGCTGGACGAGTTCACCATACAACAAATGCGTGATTTCCCCCACGCCACCGGGGAATTGGCCAGTTTGCTCCGGGATATAGGGCTGGCTTCGAAAAGGGTGAACGTGGAAGTTAATAAAGCAGGGCTGGTCGACATTCTTGGCGATGCCGGAACGATCAATGTTCAGGGTGAAGACGTAAAGAAACTCGACGTTTTTGCCAACAACCAGTTTATGGGTGTCCTTAAACACGGAATCAGTTGCGCAGGGATCGGAAGTGAAGAACTGGATGATTTTGTAGCCTTCAATGACCCTGTTAGCAATAACTCAAAATACGTTTGCCTGTTTGATCCCCTGGATGGAAGTGGTAACATTGACGTCAATGTTGCCATCGGTACCATATTCAGCATTTTCCGGAGGGTAACTCCTAAGGGTACCTCCGTAACAGCGGAAGATTTCTTGCAAAAAGGAATTAACCAGGTAGCTGCCGGTTATATCGTTTATGGTTCATCCACCATGATGGTCTATGGCACCAGGAGGGGGGTAAATGGTTTTACACTGGATCCTTCCATTGGCGAATTTTCACTCAGCCATCCAAATATAAAATGCCCTCAAGCCGGAAGAATATATTCGGTTAATCACGGAAATTATTTTCAGTACAGTGATAAGGTTCAAGCCTATATAACAGCCTGCCAAAAAAAGGATAGTACTAACGGTGGACCGTACACGCAGAGATATATTGGTAGTATGGTAGCTGACCTTCACCGTAACCTGATAAAAGGTGGCATTTTCATGTACCCTGGTACACGTGATAAGCCGAAAGGTAAGCTGAGGCTGTTATATGAATGTAACCCCTTCGCCTTTATTATTGAAGTTGCAGGCGGCAAAGCAACTAATGGGAGCGAAAGAATACTGGACGTTCAACCTGAATCGCTTCATCAGCGAAGCCACATGTTTGCCGGCAGTATCAGCATGATGGAAGAACTGGAAACTTATCTTGACAATTAATGCCTGATGATGAATGTGATGATCTCTGTTAAGGACCTGGCCAAAAAGTATGGTGATTATGAAGCCGTTAAGGGCATCAGCTTTGACGTTTTTGAAGGTGAAATATTCGGACTGTTAGGCCCTAATGGTGCAGGTAAATCATCCACGCTTGAAATTATTGAAACACTAAGGGAGAAGTCGGGTGGCGAAGTGATGGTAAATGGGTTTTGTCTGGATAAAGAACCTGAAAAAATAAAAAGTGTTATCGGGGTTCAGTTACAGACATCAGGGTTTTATCCGGGTTTGAGACTGGTGGAACTCATTGAACTGTTTAACGGAGTGTATAATGAATCTATGGATCCGCGCGAACTATTGCGGCTTGTGAACCTGGAAGATAAAGCCAACAGCAAGTTTAAGGAGCTGAGCGGCGGACAAAAACAGCGGTTTTCAGTAGCTACTACGCTGATCAATTACCCGAAAATAATTTTTCTCGATGAACCATCAACAGGACTCGATCCACAGGCACGAAGAAGCTTGTGGGACCTGATCCGTAAGATCCGGGACAAGGGCACCACCGTGATCATCACCACACATTACATGGATGAAGCAGAATACCTCTGCGACAGGGTGGCCATCATGGATGCAGGGCGTATTATTGCCATTGATGCGCCCGACAAACTGATTGACAAGCTGGTTGCTTCAGGTTTTGAGCGAAAAAAAGAAGTAAAGCTCGCAAACCTGGAAGACGTATTTATCAGCCTTACCGGCCATGGTATCCGTGAAGAATCATGATATAAATAAAATGTCAATGTATAATCCGAAAAAAATAAAGATGAAAAAAGTCCTTCTTCCTGTACTTGTGATACTTGTGATGAATGTATGCGGCCAGACCAAACCGCCCGTAAAAAAACCTGCAGTAAAACCTGCAACGCCGGCATCAACAGCAACCGCTGCTGTACCGAAAAACAAAGTCGACAGCCTTAGTTACGCCATTGGAATACTTGATGGAACATTCTTTAAAAACCAGGGTGTGACCAAAATAAATTCCCAGATGCTGGGCAAAGGATTTTCTGATGTGATCAACGGTAAGCCCTTATACACACCTGAAATAGCGAATGAAATAGTACGAAGAGAGATGCAGAAAATGAGCCAGGCTAAAGTGCAGCCAATGATCGATGAGGGGGTAAAATTTCTGGCAGAAAACAAAAAGAAGCCAGGTGTAACACAAACTGCCAGCGGACTTCAGTATGAAGTTATCACAATGGGTGCCGGTCCAAAACCCGTTGAAACGGATACCGTAAAAGTGCACTACGACGGATATACACTTAAAGGAAGGAAGGTTGACAGTTCAAGGGACAGGGGAGAACCATACACAACGCCATTGGATGCGGTGATCAGGGGTTGGACAGAAGGCATTCAATTGATGCCCGTTGGCTCAAGGTTCAAACTTTACATTCCTTACACACTAGGTTATGGCGTACAGGGTTCTGGTGAAAACATACCGGGTGGTTCTTTACTGATCTTCGACGTTGAACTTATTGACATCGTTTCAAAACACTAATATGGAAAATACTATTGACCCGCGGTATCCAGTTGGAAAATACGTTCCCCAGCCTTATTCCGAGAAACAAAAAGAAGCATGGCTCGCCGACATATTATTCAATCCGAGGCAATTGGAAATGGCAGTACTTAATCTTGATGAGAGCCAGTTGAATACACCATATCGTGATGATGGCTGGACGGTAAAACAACTAATTCATCACGTGGCCGACAGTCACATGAATGCCTATATGAGGTTTAAACTTGGACTGACAGAAGATAATCCAACCATCAAAACGTATAAAGAAGATAAATGGGCTGAACTCAGTGATTCCTCGCTGGCGATAAATATTTCGTTGACTTTATTGCATTGTCTCATCAACAGGTGGTATGATGTCATGAAAACCATGAAAGAAGAAGACTGGGAGAAAACAATTTTTCATCCAGAGCACCAGAAAAAGATTACGCTCTGGCATTTGCTCGGCATGTATGCGTGGCACGGAAAACACCACCTGGCTCATGTTACTTCTCTGCGTGAAAAAATGGGTTGGTAAATAAATCACAAAATCATTCGGTAAATAATAAGGATGGAATGGAAAACACTTTCGTCGGAATATCTTTTCAATGACCTTTGGTTCACCGTGAGAAAAGATGTTTGTCAAAGACCTGACGGCAAAATGGTAGATCCTTATTATGTCTATGAGTTTCCTACCTGGGTCACTGCAGTGGCCATCACCCGGGATGGAAAATTCATTATGGAGAAGCAATACCGGCATGCGCTAGGACTCACTATGATGGAAATCCCAGGCGGATGCGTTGATGACACAGATGCAAACCTTGAGTTGGCGATCGCCAGGGAATTAAAAGAAGAAACCGGATATGTTTTTGATCAGTACCAATATATGGGAAAGACCTCTGCCAATCCTTCAACCCATAATAACTGGATGCATATGTACCTCGCCACTGGCGGTGTTAAAACAGATCACCAGGATCTGGACGACAATGAAGACATCGAAGTTCACCTGCTAAGTATTGATGAAATTAAAAACCTGCTTAAAGAAAACAAGGTTTACCAGAGCATGCATGCTACGGCATTGTTTTATGCGTTGGAAAAAATAGGGGAGCTGAAATATTGAACAAGAGGACCAGCGTAAAAAGATGTCCAATGTATAAATTTTGAACCTTGAAACCCTGTTTTTGTTTATAAATTCTTATGCCCTGAACCGGTCCACTTCAACTTCACCAACCAGGAATACACTTCCGCAAACGAGGATCACATCATCTTTAGTTGCATGAAGAAGGGCATCTTGAATTGCCGAATTTACTTCCGGAAAAGTCTTTCCGGTGATCTTTACCTCGTTGGCGAGGGATAACAGTTTATCTTCTGTCATGGCCCTTGGAATTGCCGCTTTCGTAAAATAATATTTCGCAGTCTTGGGCAGTAAAGAGAGTACGCCGGTGATATCTTTATCTTTTACCATGCCCAGGACAATATGGAGATTTTTATAGTCTGTAATACTAAGTTGGTTCAGCACTTGTTTGATACCGTCTTCATTGTGGGCCACGTCGAGAACTAGTAAAGGGTTTATCCTGACAACGTCCCATCTGCCTTTGAGCCCGGTTAAATGTTTTACTTTTGAAAGTGCCGTCTTCGTTTGTTCGTGACTGATAGTCCATCCTTTCTCCTGTAACTGGTGCACGGTTTCCAATACGGTGATACAGTTTTTTATTTGGTATACTCCATTAAGGTCAAGGTCGATCAATTGGTGGTCGTTTTGGTGTTGATTGGCCACTTCCAAATGCAACATATGCGGATCCTGGTCCCAGTTATTGGCAAACCTTTGCTGGTCCGCAAATACTATAGTGGCGTGTTCGCTGGCTGCCTTTTTCATAAAGACTGGTGCTGTAAGCGGGTTTGTTTCTCCGATCACAACGGGTATATTTTTTTTAATGATACCGGCTTTTTCAAAGGCGATTTCCTCCAGCGTATTTCCGAGGATATTCATGTGGTCCCGGCCGATATTAGTGATCACTGAAATCTCTGGCAATATGATATTAGTGCTGTCGAGCCTGCCACCCAGGCCAACTTCTATTACGCCGATATCAACTTTCTCGTTGGCAAAATGTTGGAATGCCATCGCTACCGAGATCTCAAAAAAAGACGGTTCTATGTCATCGAAATAGGGCTGAATCTTTTCCGTGAAATCAACGATAAAATTTTCAGAAACCATTTCACCATTGATACGTATCCTTTCCCTGAAATCATGCAGATGGGGTGAAGTGTATAAACCTGTTTTATATCCCGCTGTTTGTAAAATGGCAGCAAGCATATGGCTCACCGAGCCCTTTCCATTAGTACCGCCAACATGAATAGTTTTGAATTTTTGCTGTGGATTGCCCAGAATATCACACAGTGCAATGATATTGGTAAGGTCCTTCCTGTATGCGGCTGAGCCAATGCGACTAAACATAGGGAGCCGCTCATACAAAAAAGATAAGGTTTCGTTGTAATTCATCCTTTTGGGTGATGCAATATAGACAGGAAAGGTAAACCTGCTTAGTTTTTGAGCCTGAAATTAAATATCAGGGTGCCCAGTGATTCTTCATCGTTTGGAGATGCATTGAATTTTATGGACTTTGCTTTTCTTATAGCGATGTCGCGCATGCCTGCGTCTGAAGTAGTTGAGCCACGAGGCTGATAAGTGGCACTTACTACAGTTCCATTGCCGTCTACCTTTACATCAATTGCAACCTTTGCATTTTCATTGAACTCATCTTCAAAAGATGGTAGCCTTGAAATCTTTCGGCCTTGCAAACCTCTTGAGATAGATACACCTGATTTGCCTGAACCCCCGCTTCCATCATAGCTGTCTGAATCTGGATTTCCTCCGGCTTTTCCCTGATCGCCCTTTCCTCCGGCTACACCCTGGTTACGGCTGCTGTTCCATGTGTCAGCATTATTGCCACCAGTGCCTGATCCATTACCGCCTTTGTAGACGGCTACTGGTTTTTTCACCACAGGTTTAGGGTTCTCCACTACCTGAGGTTTTGGATTCGTTGTTTTAACAGGAACTGTAGTTTCTTTTTTAGGGATAGCAGTTTCTTTCTTTGGAACTACAGGCTTTGGCACAGCTACGTTCGGAGCCTCTTTGTCGTTATCGTTGGTTTCAACTTCTTTTGCTTCCTCAACAGCGGCAATTTGTGTTTTTGGAGGCTGATTGATCTCTTCCTCCTGTGCTGCGGGTGGGCCGGGTATCATAGGTGCTTCTACCCCAAGGCCTTCATCACTATTTCCAAGGTTTACTTCAATGCCTTCCTCGGCAACCGGCTGTTCGGGTACAGGGATGGTCCACGAAATGATGAAGAACATCAATAATAATAGACCACATACGATACCTGTTATGGTTCCCGCCCTGACATTTTTTTGAGTATCGTTTATCGCCATATTAATGCTTTACACTGATGATGCAAATTTATCCTCAATTTCATAACGACTTTTGTTAATCTTTCAATGGGCAAAATTAAGGGCATAATCTCCCTTTATTCGTTCTATTGGCGGATTAAAATATCCATACTTTACCTGTGGAAATTCCTCCTGGATCAGTTCCATGAGTTGCTTGATCCCCATGCATTCTCCGGTATCCGTAGCGCCTATTTTCCCCAGGTACCAGTCCGGGTCAATATTGAAGTTTCTCCACTGGATCATACTCAGTCCGGTTTCACCGATCAGTTTGCGGAGGGCTTCATACTCTTCCACTGAATCTGTCATGCCTGGGAAAACGAAATAGTTGATGCTCGACCATCCGCCGTGTTTACGCATCACTTTCAGGCTTTCTACAATGTCCTCAAATACATAGTTATTCGGACGATAATAAGCCTCATAAATATTCTTACGCGCAGAATTAGTACTTACACGCATAGAGGTTAATCCGGCTTTACACAATGCATCCACCGCGGCCGGGTTGGAACCGTTGGTATTAATATTAATGCTTCCCCTGGCAGTATGTTTCCTGATTTCCAGGATCGATGACTTTATGGTTTCCCACATTAATAATGGTTCGCCTTCACAACCCTGTCCAAAACTGATAATCGGATATGGCGCTGATTCAAGGTGTGGCACGGTAAACTCAATGATCTCTTCTGCCGTAGGCTTAAAGGTTAGCCTGTCTTGCGTGGAAGGAATCGTTTCGTCCAGTGGCTGAAAAGAAATGCATCCGATACAATTGGCATTGCATGCGGGAGAGGAGGGTACCGGGCACTCCCACCGACCCATAAAAAAATTACGGGCCGCCGGACAGTGATAGGTCAGACAGCAATTTTCCGCCAAATGTTTAACCAACCTGTTTTTCGGGTATGCCTTCATGATAGTCTCAACGCCGGAAGAAATCTGCGCTTCGTCGAACCCAACACTTTCCTGGCGTATATCCTGTTCAATCCTTACCGCCGGTACAAAAAACGCATCATCCTTCCATCCCACAGCTGTATAACAAAACAGGGGAAGGGTTGGCGCGCCTACTGCTGTTTCGTAAGCAGCGAGGTAAAGTCCTGTATGTGCGGGTGGAATAAAAGCAGCGACTGCCCATCCTTTTTCACAAAGGCGCATTTCTCCCGTTACTACATCGATGCCTATGGAACGCCTACCGGGTAATTCATACAGGGAGCCACCCTCGGGGAGAGGTATCCAGTCCTCCGGTGGAACAGGAAAGGCATCCCAGCCCGACCTCCCTACCGCAAAAAGCGATTCGTCTTCGAAAATGTTTCCGTCACCGTCTGAATAAAGCAAGTACATGGTGCAAAGGTAAGATGATTAGCAGGAAAGGTTGCCGCTGGGGGGATATTCATATTTTCTTCAGCCTGGCAACGCAGTACAGATTGAATTCAGCTTCGCTAGCCTCATAGGATTCATCGTCTGCATCATCTGTTTCGCGTTGGATGAGTTTATTGTTTTTGAAATCAATAGTGATCAGGTCATCTTTCAAAATAACATTATTTAGTTCCTCCCATAGTATGATCCTGGGAACGAGCGCATTGATCACTATTTTGTCATCGGCGAAGCCTATTTCTTCCGGCATTAAAGCCAATTTTTCGGTCAGCGAAAGCAATACGAAAAATAAAAACAGCCAATTGAGCGGTGGAATTAGTAAGAGAGACAGTGACGCCACGACGTATACGGGACGGAAAGATATTTTTTCCCTGGCGAGAAACTTTCTGATATTATAAAAGAAGATTCCACTAACGGATACGGCCAATAGAATATTAATGATTCGGGCAGATGGATATTCATAAATGCGTTGAAAAAGGATGAGCAGGAAAATAACGTTACTGATGATGCCAAGAAATTCGACCCTTCTTCTGTTTCTTTGTCTTAGTACAACAACAAAGGGAAAAACCTGGTTAGCTTTTTTTTGTGGCATTTGGAGTTACCATCAGGTTACACAATTTGAACAGCACCCTGGCGCCAACATTTTCATCAAACTCATTATTGCTGATGCCTACTTCGCACAGGTCAAACCCGATGAGCTGACGCCCGCTTTTTAACACCTTACGGAATAAATAATAAAGCTGATCGGTTTCAAACCCACCCTGGACAGGAGTTCCTGTACTCGGACAAAGCTTCGGATCCAGTCCGTCTATGTCAAAACTGATATATACTTTTTGTGGCAGGTGTTGGATCATTTCGTCAACGATTCCAGCCCATTGCTGCCCTTCGAATTGTCGTTCCTTGATCTCTTTGTCTGTGTAGGAGACGATCCTATGGCTACTTTCACAGATGTATTTCCATTCGCTTTGGCTGAAATCACGTGCGCCAACCTGAAGTAGTTTTTTTACCTGGGGAATTTGTTCCATTACATTATACATAATGGATGCATGCGAAAACGTGAATCCTTCATAAGATGACCGAAGGTCGCAGTGCGAATCGATCTGCAGTATGCCAAACTCCGGATGGATCTCGGCTAGTGCTTTCAAAAACCCCAATGGAGTACTGTGGTCGCCTCCCACAAGTCCAACCAATTTGCCTTTTTGCAACAATTCACTGGTTTGTTCATATACCCATTGGTTCATGAACAGCGAACCTTCATTTACTTCCTTGAGCGTTTTACTCATGAAGCGGTTATTATCGATCTTATCGCCCTGTGAAATGTAATTGATGTAGAGTTCAGCTTCTTTCCTGAGGTAATCACTTTTCAGCAACAGTTTCTTATCTACCCTGCGCATAAAAAACCCTTCCTTCCATGCCTCCGGAACGTCCTGGTCAAACAGGTCGATTTGCAGACTGGCGTTAAACATATGCTCCGGAGCCCTTGCGGTACCGGCCTTATAGCTTACTGTAACCTCCCAGGGAACAGGAAGAAGTACCAGTGCGGCATCTTCTTCGGAAAATGGGAGTCCAAAAATGTTATTGTTTGGGTTGCTAACCGAATTGTGGTCGAATTGAGATAGGTCTGCCATAATAAAAAGCCCTGCAAATTACTGATTTTAAATTGCTGTGATAAAGATCGCTGCTTTTTAACAGCGGAATATTAACAAAGCAGTTTTTTTTGCTTCATTTTAAACTAATTTTGCTCAGATTAGCTGAACATGAAGAAATTACATATAGTGGTCTTGATTGCTGTTGCCGGCGCCATTGCGGGTCTGCTTACGATGACGGGAGACCTTACCACCTACGATTCTATTGAATCGGCCAAAAGAAAAGAAGGCAAGTACGTACACCTGATTGCGCGGCTCGATAAAACGAAGCCTGTGACATATGATCCCGTTAAGGATCCCAACTTCCTAAGCTTTTATGCCATCGATTCCCTGGGTTCCCAGACTAAAGTGGTCTACCGTAATTCAAAGCCGACGGAACTGGAACATAGTGATCGGATCGTGCTAAAAGGCCAAATGAACGGTGAGGTTTTTGAATGCAAGGAAATTTTGTTGAAATGTCCTTCCAAATACAAAGACGATCCAAACCAGCAACTGAAAAATATCAGCAAACCCACGGCCAGTTCAACAACATACTGATCCCTTTAATCCAAACTGATGCTTTACGAAGGTGAACATTTACTGATCGGCCAGATCGGTCATTTCTTTGCTTTACTTTCCCTGGTCGCTTCCTTAGCTGCAGCATTCGCTTATTTTAAATCTGCCCAGGCATTAGATGCGAATATGTCGCGTTCCTGGTTAAAAACAGGCCGGATATCGTTTATTGTACAGGTGATTTCTGTGGTATCAATTTTTGTTATCCTCTACCTGATCATTTACAATCATTATTTCGAATACAAATACGCACATCAGCATTCCAAGCGAAGCCTGGATGTTCAGTACCTACTGAGTTGTTTCTGGGAAGGCCAGGAGGGCAGTTTTATGCTCTGGACGTTTTGGCAAAGTATGCTTGGACTTGCCGTTATACACACCGCAAAAAAATGGGAAGCGCCGGTGATGGCTGTGATCAGTTTATCACAGGTTTTTCTTGCCAGTTTCCTTTTAGGAATTTATTTCTTTGACTTAAGGCTGGGTACAAGTCCGTTTGTACTGATGAGAAATGAATTTCCTGAGGCACCAATCTTCCAGGATCCACAGTACCTCTTCAAATACCTGACTGATGGAAACGGTTTAAACATCTTGCTGCAGAACTATTGGATGGTAATCCATCCACCTGTATTGTTTCTTGGTTTTGCATCTTCAATAGTGCCTTTTGCTTATGCTATTGCTGCCATGTGGAAGAAGGAACATAAGGACTGGATCAAACACGCACTTCCATGGTCATTATTCTGCGGCGGTATACTTGGACTTGGCATTATGATGGGTGCTGCCTGGGCTTATGAATCCCTTACGTTCGGTGGATACTGGGCCTGGGATCCTGTTGAAAATGCGTCCATGGTACC
>JANMMA010000228.1:0-8393 GCA_031372815.1 Sphingobacteriales bacterium | reverse complement strand
ATATGGGACAGGTTGCTGGGAACTTTCACTTCAATGAAGCCGGAGGATATTAAATACGGGCTCGATCGCTATTATCCCAATGAAAAAGATGAAGACTTTGGGGCGCTGATGAAGAGGCCGTTTCAGAAGCTATAAAGAAGGAGAATTGGCGGATTGACGGATTGCAGGATTGAAGGATTGGAATTGCGGATTAGCCTTCTGCATTACGAATTGCGGATTGAGGATTTTTGCATTGGCGCATTTGATGGAGAAAAACAACATTAACTATTGCGGTCTCGATACACTAATAAACAAATTTTCTTTTATCATGCGACGCGGAATATTACCAACTTTTGATTTGTATTGTGAATTCGCCAATCCGCTAATCCGCAATCGTAATGAAGGTCATCGCAGTCATCCCCGCCCGCTACTCCGCTACCCGCTTTCCGGGAAAACTCATGCAGATGCTGGGCAATAAAACCGTCATCAGGCATACGTTCGATAATACCGTTTCCACTGGTTTGTTTGATGATGTCATCGTGGCTACAGACAGCGAACTGATCTATCATGAAATTGTTTCTCATGGTGGTAAAGCCGTGATGAGTTTGAAGGAACACGAAAGCGGGAGCGACAGGATCGCAGAAGCGATAAAGGGCCTGAAAGTTGATGTCATTTTTAATGTTCAGGGAGATGAGCCATTTGTGAAAAATGCACCACTGGCCGACCTTATTGCTGCGTTTTCAGATCCTGCCGTTAATGTTGCTTCCCTCATGCACAGGATCGAAGACGACCAACAATTGCAAAATCCCAATATTGTAAAACTCGTTATTGATAAAAATAATTTCGCACTACTGTTCTCAAGGTCTTGCATCCCCTTTAGACGCAATCATGAAACCATTGTCACTTACTGGAGACACATCGGCATTTATGCTTATCGAAAAGATGCTCTGCTTGAATTTGTACAATGGCCCACAAGCGTTCTCGAAAATATTGAGAAACTTGAACAACTGAGATATCTCGAAAATGGCGTGTCCATAAAAATGGTGGAAACAACTTTCAATAGTATCGGAATTGACACCCCCGAAGACCTGGAAAAAGCCAGGTTGTTGATAACATAGCTGATTCGCTTTTTGCATAAAGATGATTAACTTAACAGGGCATCAGGGATACCCCTATTAAGCATCAAGCTAACTTACATAAATGTTCCACGACCGCCGTTTAGCGGCAATCCTCTTCACAGACATCGTTGGATACACTTCCATGATGCAAAAGGATGAATTTCATGCCTTAACGATTGTTCGAAGGCATAATAGTGTAGTTCAGGAAAATTCCAAAAAGCATGGCGGAGAAGTGGTTAATTTTTATGGAGACGGCTGCCTCGCCATCTTCCCCAGTGCCTGCGAAGCAGTGCAAAGCGCCGTAGATATACAAAAAGAATTAAGAAACGAACCGGTTGTTCAGGTTCGCATCGGATTACATATAGGGGAAATCTTTTTTGAAGACGGCAAGGTGATCGGAGATGGTGTAAATGTAGCATCAAGAGTTCAATCATTGGGCCAGGGAAATACTATACTGGTCTCTGGTGAAATCATGGATAAAATTAAAAACAGGTCCGAGTTCAAAACCGTTTCCCTGGGGTTATTTGAATTCAAGAATGTGGACCGGCCAATGGAAATATTTGCGCTGGACTGTGAATCATTATACGTACCAAAGAGGGATACCATCGAGGGTAAATTAAAGCCTGATTCATCGAAGAATAAACAGAAAGTCCAACACAAAACAAGACCTACTATTATCGCCCTCATTGCCTTTTTCCTCATTTCTGTTTTTGCATATTATCAATTCTTCCGTGAAAATGGATATACCGGAATAGAAAAATCCATAGCTGTACTTCCTTTTGAAAATACCGGACTGGACAGCAATTATGAATATCTGAGTGATGGCATTCCCAGGGATATTATCAACAAGTTGTCTAAAATTTCTGCGATACAGACGGTGACTGGCTGGGCTTCAGTAAGAATCTATAAAAAAACCCTCAAAGGTATTAAGGAAATTGCCGGAGAACTTGGCGTTTCATCCATTCTCACCGGCACTATCCAGAAGCATGCAGACAATCTCCATATTATAGCTGAACTGATTGATGTAAAGACAGGGAAAAGAATATGGGGTGATGATTTTAATAGTAAGATGGGCGATTTGTTTATCATTCAAAGCGAAGTGGCACAGAAAATTTCTGATGCATTAAAATCACATATCACTGAGGAAGAAAAAATATCCATTAAGAAAAATTATACAGAAAATATTGAAGCTTACAAACACTACACCAAGGGTCGATTTTTCATGGATAAGAGAAACAAGGAAAATTTTGACAGTGCCGAAGCGAATTTCAATAAGGCACTTTTGATTGATCCTAACTATGCACTGGCTTATGTAGGCCTGGCAGACTGCTATACCATTAACCAAAAAGGCCTCACGCAAATGGAAGCGGTCCCCATTGCACGTGAATATGCCAAAAAGGCCCTTTTATTAGACAGCAACCTGAGTGAAGCACTAACCACAATGAGCTTTATCCAGGTAGTACTTGATTATAATTGGAAAGAAGCAAAAAAAACATTGGAAAAAGCGATGGCGCTGAACCCAAATTATCCATTGGCACATATTTATTATGGAAATCTTCTTCATTTTTCAGGTGAAAGTACTTCCCGGGGACTATTTGAAACTAAAAAGGCTTTAAGACTCGAGCCGTTATCAAGTGCTGTCAATTGGGTGCTTGGCAGAAATTATTTTTTGTCTGGCTATTATGATTCCGCATATGTACAATTAAAAAAAACCCTGATCCTGGAACCCAACAGTATTTCCGCAAGGGGGGTTATGGCCATGACCTTTTTGGCAGAAAAAAAACCAGCTGAGGCCCTTGATTTTATTAAACAATTACCCTTAAATGGCAATAACCCCCAGCAGGAGTATCAGATATTTTACCTGAATAATGCATATGCACTCCTGGGTGATTCTGCCCGGGCAAGGGTTGAATTGGAAAAGCTTATAATTGACAAGACTACAATAAATAAACATTGTCTTATAGCCCAAGGACATGTTTTCCTCGGTGAATACGCTAAGGCCATTAAAGAACTTGAAATGGCTTACGCTGACAGAGAGCTGCGCTTATATTTTATAACAGTCAATCCATTATTTAAACCTATAAGAAATATGCCAGGGTTCATTGCCCTGAAACAGAAAATGAACTTACAATAGCCACATGTTGTTCGTCACCAGATACATGCGCTATGTATAATGAAAAAAGCATTTGCGCGAGTCTGTCTTTTTTTTACTTTCCGGTAATTATTATGATACTATAATCCTCCGATAAACATTCCGCGTTATCAACTCGCTATTTGATAGTAAATCTATTATTGCTGGCGTCGGCATCCACATAAATTTCTCCGTCCAAAGAAATAAAACTGATTTTTTTAGTTGTCTTAATATTGATCACAGCCTGTTTTGCATTTTTTTCCCAAATAGCGGGTGATTGATGCAGCCTTTCACTGGTATTGTCGTCGTAATTCGCTACCACTTCAACGGGAGCAGGCATGCCGCCAATATTATTCAACGTTAATGTATATCCGGTTTTCGTTTTAACCGCATCCTTTATCGCCATATCAATATAGTTCGTGCTGAAAAACCAGCTGCTCCAAAACCAATTCAGGTTTTTTTCTGAAATGTCATTAAACGTATAGAAGAAATCCCAGGGAGTAGGGTGCTTTCCATGCCAGCGATCCATATACGCCTGTAGGCATAACTTGAATTCATCATCCCCCAACAAATCCTTCATCGCAATATATCCGAGTGCTGCTTTTCCATATTCATTACTGCCAAGGGCTGTACCGTTCAGGTTGCTAGACGGGGTGATAATGGGAACATCCTGACCCTGCGATGGATCATTGATCCAACCATTAACCCTGAACATTCGAAAGAGATTATCGGCTCTTTCCTTACCCGCATCTGAAGTGCCTATGAAGTATTCGAACGCGGTTGCCCATCCTTCGTCCATAAAACCATACCGTGATTCATTGGTGCCCATGTAAAAAGGCATATAGGTATGGGCGATCTCGTGCTCTGCAACAAACTTTGAAAATGCCGTGTCGCGTTGAGATGAATTATTCACCATCATTGGATATTCCATATCTGCAAAGCCCTGAAAAATGGTAAGCTTTTCATACGGATATGTAACTCCCGGCCAGTATTTTGAAAACCAACTTAAGGAATGCTTAATGAAGCCTGTCACAAAAGGAAAATCATTTGCTTTTGCATCATAGGCAGATTGTGCGGAAGCTCTTTTGCCTGCAATGTCATCTATAACGATGCTTGAGCCATCCCAATTATAATGGTCACTTATTCCAAAAGCCATATCAGGGATATTGCGCGATGTGAACATCCAACTATTGACCGGGTTTTGCGCAGTTACCTGTTTTTTATCAAGGTCTTCTTTGGTTACGATCCTGATGATTTGATCGGTATTGAAGGATTCGCGAAATCTTTTAAGGTATTCTGGCTGTAGCAATTTTTCTGGCTGTTGCAGTGTGCCCGTTCCCCATACAAGAAAGTTTTTAGGAACGTTGATGGTAACGGTATAGTCGTTGAAATCGGAATAAAATTCTTTTCCGTCTGTAAAGTCATCCCTGTCCCATCCTGCATAATCGTCATAAACTGCAACTCGCGGATAAAAGTAAGCAAGGAACCAACTGGTTGAATCGATCATTCCCTCCCTGCCACTTTGCTTTGAAATTTCGTATTGCCAGTCGACCTCTATTTTCAATGAATCGTGCGGCATCAAGCCTTTTTTTAGCCTTAGTGGAAGATTGGTGAAAGTATTCGGACTATACTTATAATCATATACTTCATCATTGAACTTTATAGCGTTTATTTTCATTCCCGAGGTTAGGTAGTCCTGTGGTGCGGCCCCATCCCTGGGCGCTCCGGGTTTGTGAATATTTAGAAATAATTTCAGCAACAGTACACTTATTGTGTCATTACTGTTATTAAAGTATGTAATGGTTTCATTCCCTTTGATATTCCTGTCGGGAGGCATTACCGAAAGACTGATGTTGTAACGCGCGCTATTCTGCCAATAGTTTTTTCCGGGTTTGCCGTCTTTGGAACGAGTTTCTTTTAGATAAGCTTTTTGCATATCGCGTGGAATATAGAGATCCTGGGCTGAAAGAAAATTGATAAGGCAGATGGAAGCCAACATTAACAATACAGGTCTACGCATACATTTAATTGAGGTGATGGGGAAAGTTAATCTGATCAATGGAAAATCATGCCATCATTGTGATGATTGGTCAATATTAGTCAGGATTCTCACACTATCGCATTTGCTAATTATCACCATTATCTCTTAGCTTAGCCCAAACCCAACTGTTATGCTGTTCAAAAGCCCTTATCCCGATGTTGTTATACCCAATACCGACCTCACTACATTTTTCCTATCGCGGATCGCTGCGTTTGGCGATAAGACCGCAGTGGTTAATGGGAGTACGCACCTGTCGTACAGCTTTAGCCAGCTGGCAGACGCTATAAAAAGGGCAGCATTCGGCCTCCATAAAAGGGGTCTTAAAAAAGGAGACGTGCTCGCCATATACAGTCCGAATGTGCCGGAATATATTATTGCTTTTCATGCCGTTTCGCTTATTGGTGGCACTATTACCACCATCAATCCGTTGTACACTCCTGAAGAGATCCATCACCAGTTGAAAGATTGCGGTGCATGCTTTATGGTTACCGTATCACAATTTCTTGAACACGCACAGTCGGCCGTTCTAGACACGGCCGTCAAAGAAATATTCACGTTTGACGCCGCAAAAGATTCCACGCCATTCACAGATCTGCTCCGTGAGGCCGGAGTGCTGCCTGATATTCATATCGATCCAAAGAATGACGTTGTTACGCTGCCTTATTCCAGCGGCACAACGGGTTTTCCCAAAGGTGTAATGCTGACGCACACTAATATTATCGCGAATATTGTTCAGGCGGAAGGCATTACGAACTACCACCTGGTGACCGTTGAAGACCGCGTCATTGGTGTATTGCCATTCTTCCATATTTACGGTATGGTAGTGGTCATGAACATGACCCTGGTGACCGGAGCAACCATTATCACCATGCCGCGGTTCGACCTTGTACAGTTTCTTGAACTGATCCAAAAATACAGGATCACGCGGACCAACCTGGTACCGCCGATACTTGTGGCATTGGCCAAACATCCATTGGTGGACCAATACGACCTTAGTTCGCTGGTAGAATTATTCTCCGGCGCGGCGCCCCTAAGCAGTGAACTGGCCCTGGAGGTAAGCAAAAGGCTCAAAGGGTGTTCAGTAGTACAAGGTTACGGTCTCACTGAAACCAGCCCGGTTACGCATGTATATAACCGATCGATGTCGAAAACAGAACGCCTGGGATCGGTTGGACCGGCTGTTCCCAACACCGAAAACCAGGTCATTGACGTTGACTCCGGACTTCCGCTTGGCGTTAACCAGCGTGGCGAAATCTGGACCCGCGGTCCGCAGGTCATGAAAGGATATTTGAACAACCCCAAGGCCACGCAGATTACCATTGACGAAGCTGGCTGGCTGCATACAGGAGATATAGGCTATGTGGATGAAGAAGGAAATTTTTACATCGTTGACCGGCTCAAAGAATTGATCAAATATAAAGCCTACCAGGTGGCGCCGGCAGAACTTGAAGCACTATTGTTAACACATCCCGATGTTGCAGATGCCGCCGTTATTCCAGTGGCCGACGAAGAAGCGGGTGAAATACCAAAGGCCTATGTGGTAAAAAGACCAGGCAAAGACCTGACGGGAGAACAACTGATGGCCTGGGTATCAGAACACGTATCTCCACAGAAAAAAATACGGCTGGTTGAGTTCACCGATGTAATACCAAAAACACTTTCGGGTAAGATCCTGAGAAGGGTCTTGGTCGAAAAAGAGCGCGCGAAAAAAATGCTTTAGAAGCCTTCAACGGATAACCTTTTTGCGAAAAAAGTCAACGCAGGCGCTAGGGCAGATGGTGTTGAATTTAAACCGTCAATCCAATACGATGAAGGTCCTTGATCTGATGATTCAAACTATTTTTACCTATTTCGCAATGCCAAGGTCGTGTTGGATTTCTTCCAGTGTCCGGCCCTTTGTTTCAGGTAAAAATTTTATGACAAACAACAGCTGTACCGCCATCATTATAGTATAAAAAAGAAAAGAATAAAATCCGCCCATGGGATTGCCTTCTACAATGATCGGAAAGGTCCACGAAATAATGGCCGCCATGATCCAATGCGTGAAACTTCCCAGTGAACCTCCTTGTGACCTTACTGAGTTTGGAAATATTTCTGATATAAATACCCAGATGACAGCACCTTGTGAAAAAGCAAAAAAAGCAATAAATCCAATCAGGTACCAGATCACGTTTGGATTGGCAACGCCTGCATCCTTAAAAGCAAATGCCGTCATCCCCAGAAAAAATATCATCCCCACAGAACCAATCAGTAACAATGTCTTTCTGCCAAATTTATCGATCATGGTCATCGCGAGAAGGGTAAAGAATAAATTTGCAGCACCAATATAAACCGGCTGCAGATAAGCATCTGCCTTATCAAAACCAGCCATTTCAAATATCCTTGGGGCATAGTAAATGATGGCATTGATGCCCGAAAGCTGGTTGAACATTGCCAGGAGTACAGCAAAGAAAATTGGCTTGCTGTAGCGCGACTGGAACAGTTTCTCACGTGTATCTGTAACCGAAGATCTGATCTCTTCTATGGCTTTTTGGGTATTGAGTTCTCCAATCCTTGTCATGATGGGAATGGCTTTTTCTATTTCGTGGTTCAGGATCAGCCAACGCGGGCTTTCCGGAATAGTGCGCACCAGTATGGCAAATACTCCCGCGGGAATGACCATGATACCCAACATCCATCTCCATGATGCTTCTCCCATTCCCGCAAAAACGAAATTCGTGATATAAGCTACGAAAATCCCCAGTACAATATTCAACTGGAAAGATCCTGCCAGCCTTCCGCGAAGGTTTGCAGGCGAGATCTCAGAGATATACATCGGTCCAACAACACTGCTGGCACCTACAGCAACACCGCCTATAAAACGAAAGGTTACAAACAACAGCCAGCTTTGGGATGTGGCACAACCGATGGCCGACAGCAGGTAAAGAAGCGCAATGGCGATGAGTACTTTCTTGCGACCGAAACGCTGGGCCGGCACCCCGGCGATCAACGATCCCAGCACCGTGCCAATGAGGCTGGATGCCACGGTAAAGCCCTGCCAGAAAGAGGTCAGGGACCAAAGTGACTGTATGGTTTTCTCTGCGCCGGAAATGACGGCTGTTTCAAATCCGAACAGAAAACCTCC
>JANMMA010000177.1:0-16113 GCA_031372815.1 Sphingobacteriales bacterium | reverse complement strand
GCATCAATTGCAGGTATGCTGTTGACAACTGAATGTGTGATCGCTGAAAAACCTAAGAAAGAAGAACCAATGCCTCATGGTGGTGGTGCTCCCGGAATGGGCGGAATGGATTATTAATCTTTTCCCTGATCATAAAAATAGAATCCCTTTCGCTTTTGCGGGAGGGATTTTATTTTTAATATGAGAATGTGTAAGTGTGGCTAATGTGCTTATTTAACGGAGCGCAGGGTGTACTCGTAAATCTGTTTGCCACCGAGGTAATTAGTAACCACCTGCTCCCAGCGCATCTTATTATTACTTGCTTCGACCACTTTAAAGGTCTCGAAAATGAAGCCGCCACCAATGGTCAGGGTACTGTCATTTTCATTCAGCAACCAGGGACCACCACTCATCAGATAAAATTTGCTATTTCGCTGCGTTATGCATATCTGTCCACCTTGCACTTCCCTGAAAATGTTATCTACACTGAATGTAAAATAATTATCAAGTTCACAAGGCCGAAAACTAATGGTTGTCAGATTGAGGATGGGGGTGTTAGCGGGTTCATATACAATAAGGCTATTGAGCTGCCACTTGTTTCCCTTTAATGCTTCTGACATGGTAACCGGTGTAGGGGTCACACGTGAAGCATCATCTTTTCCGCAACCCACGAAAAAAGCTGTTAAGAATAACAAACCATAGGATGGCAAGATGCCTTTCATACTGTTAATGTAGAAAAAAAACCTGAACATTCAGTGATTGATAATTAATGCTTAATTTCTGATCTTTTTGGAATATGGAACCCATTCACAAGGATATCGCGAGCGCAAAAACAATCGATACAGCCTTTTATAACAGTCCTGTATATTATCAACTTGCGCTGGAAAAAATTTTCCTGCCCTCCTGGCAATTCATTGGGGACACCAAGCTTTTACAGGCTTACAGCCAATGCCATCCATTTGTTTTACTGCCAGGTTCTCTTGATGAGCCTTTGGTGCTGACCCGAGACACGGATGGCATTCATTGTTTATCTAACGTTTGTACCCATCGTGGTAACCTCGTGGTGGGCGAACGGTGTAAAGCTACCCAGCTTAGGTGCCGTTACCATGGCAGAACTTTTCACTTGAACGGAAAATTCAAATCGATGCCCGAGTTTCGGGAGGTAAAGGATTTTCCTGCAGAAGCGGATAATCTGCCCACATTGCCAGTGTTTCAATGGGGGAACCTGTTGTTTACCAGCTTCGGAAATACATTTTCTCCTGAACAATTAATAGGCAACATGATGAGCAGGGTTGGATGGCTACCCCTTGAAGAATTTATTTATCAGCCTGACAGGTCCAAAGAATACCTGGTCAACGCAAACTGGGCACTTTACTGTGAAAATTTCCTGGAAGGCTTTCACATTCCCTTTGTCCATGCAGGACTGAATGCGGCCATTGACTATGGAAATTACACCACCGAATTATTCGAATATTCCAGCCTGCAATTGGGTATTGGGAAGGATGGGGACGACTGCTTTTCGATTCCGGAAGGGCACTTGGACCACGGAAAAAATGTTGCCGCCTACTATTTCTTCGTTTTTCCGAATATGATGTTTAACTTTTATCCCTGGGGACTTTCATTAAACATCATAGAACCTAACGGTGTAGGGCATACGAAAATCAGATTTCTGACATATTTGTGGAAGGAATCACTTTTTAACAAAGGTGCCGGCGCAAACCTTGACATCGTGGAACTGGAAGATGAAGACGTTGTGGAGAATGTACAGAAAGGCGTAAAGTCCCGGTTATATCGTCACGGCAGGTATTCCGTGACAAGGGAGCAGGGTACCCATCATTTTCACCGGATTATTACTTCCATCATAACCTAACTCAGTAATGTCAACAAGCAGTGCCTTCGGCAGAACCCTGGAGTTCAGGACTGTTTTATCCCTGGTGGTGGGAACCATTATCGGTTCGGGTATTTTTATGAGGCCCGCAGAAATGGCTTCTTTGCTTGGATCATCATCACTGATCATTCTAGCGTGGATCATCGGCGGACTATTCACCATGCTGACCACGATGATCCTTGCCGAAGTAAGTGCCATGCTTCCTGAAGACGGCGGAAGTTATGCCTTCATGCGCCATATGTATGGTGACTTCTGGTCTTACCTCTACGGCTGGGCAAGTTTTGCTGTAGTGAACTGTGCAGGCTCCGCAGGCATTGCATTTATTTTCGCAGAATACCTGCAGTACTTTTTTCACCTTCCGTCGTTTCCAAAAGCTACGGAAAATTCGTTTTTTCTGGCCATTCCTTTGGTAGGAAAAATTTATCCCCTGCAAAAATTTGGCGTAAAAATACTGACCATCGGGGTGATCAGTATCTTGACTTTCCTTAGCTACAGGAGTACTAAAACGGGAGGGAAGTTGCAGGTCATTTTCACCATCTCAAAACTTCTTGCTATCGTATTGCTGGTGAGCGGGATGATATTTAATTTCAAAGGGATAGGAACAACATCATTTTCACCTTCCTCTTCTATTCATCCCATGGGAATTGCCCTGGTGGTGGCCATGATGGCTGCTATTAATGGTGCGCTGCAAGCTTTCGACGGGTCCCTGACCATGCTAAACATCACCGGTGAAATAAAAAATCCGGGAAAGAATATTCCAAAGAGTTTGTTCTGGGGATTGTCGATATGCATCGTGATCTATCTTATGGTCAATGTGGCCATGATGTCCGTTTTATCTGTTGATGAAATGGCGGGATCAACATTGGTTGCTTCAGATGCTGCGCAAAGAAGTTTCGGCGCTATCGGGGCTGGTTTTGTGTCGTTCCTGATCTGCCTGTCAGTACTCGGAACCACTAATTCCAACATTCTGACTCCGCCCCGTATGACGTTTGCCATGGCAAGGCAGGGTATGTTTTTTTCCGGTGCCGGACGTATCCATCCAAAATTCAACACCCCGGGTAATGCCATGCTTATACACTATGTTTTAATGGTGTTTATGGTACTGAGCGGTTCTTTTTACATCCTCACCGATATGTATATTTTTATCGTGTGGATGTTCAACCTTTTTTTTATCGTGGGGTTATTTGTCCTGCGCAGAAAAATGCCGGATATGCCAAGGCCATATAAGGTCTGGGGTTATCCATGGATGCCTGTTCTGGTGCTGATGTTCAATGCTTTTTACCTGGTGGTTACGGTGGTCGATGATGTACAAAATTACCTTAGTGGCAAAACCGCCATCATGAATTCTGTTTCCGGGATTTTACTAACGGCCATGGGTATCCCTTTATATTATTATTTCAGGAAACAGAAGAGGGCAAAGGTGAATCAGCCCATTGCTGATGCAACAAACTTCCCAACACGATCATGACCTGGGCCGCAACATAAGTTCCCATGATCAATATCCCTGCAAATGGGAGGGGCCTGCTGAACTTATTGATGGCCAGCATTGAATCAGAAATAACAAAACTGGCACCGCCCAGTATGAACCATAACGCCGTTTTTGTAGGGATACGTTTATATTGCCATAGCGCCATTACCAACATTGAGCAGATGATTGTTGCATACACGCTTACGGGTATTTTTAGCTCCCCAAGTGAAGGCCATAACAGGTAAAGTAAACCAAAGCCATAAAGGAATATTAATGCCAGTAAAAAAGAATTTCTGGAGAAGAATGATTTTTGTTGTGACGGTATCTTCGTAAAATAAAGGATGTAAAGTATATGGGTAGTTAAGAAACAGCTCAGGCCGAGTATGAAATAAAGCCCGTCTGCGCTGTCAAACATAAGAAATATATCCCCCAGCAATGAAAAAAACAGACCACTTATCAGGAGCCGGGTAAATACATTTTTACGCTCGTGCCCCAGGACATATGCGGCAATCAATAAAGGCATCAATAAAGGCTTGGTAAACAAACGAAGGTTGTTATGGCCGGTCACCAGGGCATAGATGTCTGCTGCGGCAATGATGAAAAGCAGCACAAAAACCCAGCGATTCTTATCGTTCATTTTATTTATTTTCTATCCATACTTTCCGGCCAAAAAAATGGCTCAGTGAATCACGGTAACGGATAGAATCTGACAAAGGAGCTTTAATAGGGAAGGCTATTTTGAACTGAACGGAGTCTTCGGTGTAGATGATCACTTTATGCCCCCATTCTCTGAGGTCTGCATATCTTTTAAACGCCCTGGCTTTATTTGCTGTTTCAATGACAACATTAAACTGAACATCCGATACCTCCGGAGGTAAAGATATGGATTTATTCAGGCTGTCAGCTACAGGCTGAACAGTTTGCTGGGGTTGTGACTCAGTTATTGCCTGCTTTGAAGTATCCTCAACTGGGGCGCTGCTAAGGGAAATCGTGCTTAGTTGTACCTCTTCCATGCTGGATTTCTGATAAAAATAGTACGCCACCAATCCGATCAGGCCAAGGCCAACCAAAACGAGTGTAGCCATTGAAAGGCCACGGGAGTAATTAATTGCTTTTTTTGAAGGCTTTAAATAATTGTCATCGAAATGAATTGATTCACGATTTTCTTCTTTCCTTTTTTGCTCTGTTTTATCGGGTACTTCATATTGAATGAATTCAATGTCGTTCCGCATATCTTTTTGCAAAGTTCCCAGTCCATCTATGGTAAAAGGCTTGCTGATATTTAATAGTTGCTTAGCCTGCAGGATAACAGATTCAAGGTCGGAGGCTGCAAGTGGTTTAATTTTTCCTGTTTCTGCAGAAATATAAGCGATTAGTTCAGGATCTTCCTTCGTTTTGAAGTCCACGGTAAAGGATACCGAGTTCGGGGGAAGAATAATGCCTTTTTGCTCGTCTTGTATCAATTCACCGGCCGAAAGGCTGAATGTGCCCAATCCCTGGATATGCAGAATCTTGTTCTGCATCAGATACTTAAGCATTAAATCAGGTACTTTCACGACGTTGGTTTTTGCGTTAGGATGATGTAAATCTTGTATAACCTATTGAAAACGAGTTTTTGACCAAAATATTATATAAATGAACTTTGGGGTATGTTGACGGATGATGAAAAGCGCTTTATGGCGTACTGGGAAAAAAACCGGGAAAATCAAAAGAAACTGTCTTATCAACTATTGTCGGGCCTTCCGCTGGGGGGATTGTTTTCCCTTCCCATTATCCTGAATTTTCTATTGGGAAGGTTCTGGTATAAAAGGGCTGACGCTGTGGGAATTTCTCAATTCAATCCTTTCGTGTTGGTGATCGCGGTGGTTCTCATAACCGTCTTCATTGGGTTTTTCAATAAGCAATTTAAGTGGGACCAGAATGAACAGAAATATCTCGAATTGAAACAAAAAGCTGCCCGCCAGGATGAGGGTCAGCCAATTTAACAAACTTTCAAAGCAGGTTTCGGCTATCTTTGGCAACCTGAAAATGTAGGTATGAAAAAAATCACAACCGTTTTATTGTTTTTGGTTATCACTGTAATCTCCTGTTCTAAAAAGGACGATAATAAAACCTGCAACCGAACGGAAAGTACCGTGGTTGCGCCACAGTCTGAAATCAACTCAGTCCAGGCCTATCTGGCAATAAATGGACTAACAGCCACCCAGCATCCCAGCGGTTTCTTCTATTCCATTGAAACATCAGGCACCGGCGCTACTGCAGGGCTATGCAATGCCGTTAGTGTTTTATATGTTGGCAAACTCACCAACGGAACAATATTTGACCAGACGAATGGTTCACCAAGAACTTTTACTCTTGGCGATCTTATTGTAGGCTGGCAAAAAGGTTTGCCATTGATAAAGCCTGGTGGTAAGATCAAACTATATATACCTCCAAGCCTCGGTTACGGACCTAACGCCAACGGACCAATACCTGCCAACTCAATTCTTATTTTTGATATGGAGCTGGTGGTAGTAGGATAACCATTAAACCGGACATCATGTCGAATGAGTCTATTTCGGTATTTGACATGTTCAAAATAGGGATCGGACCCTCAAGTTCGCATACTCTCGGTCCATGGCGTGCCGCACAACTTTTTGGTGCAATGTTGGAAGAGAAGGGCCTGCTCTACCAGGTTTGTGAGCTCCGTGTTTTACTTTATGGGTCCCTTGCTAAAACGGGCAAGGGTCACGGTACCGACCTCGCTGTTCAACTCGGACTGGAGGGGTACGACCCGGTAACCTTTGATGTTAAACAGATCGGCAGCAGGATCAAAGACATTCAAAACATGAAGGAACTGGTACTCTGCGGAAAGCATGAAATCGCTTTTAATCCTGATGAGGATATAGAATTCTTTATGAGCGAAAATCTACCTTACCATCCCAATGCATTGAGTTTCCTCGTTTCACTTACCAATGGTGAAAAAATTGCCGAGACATTTTATTCCATCGGTGGTGGATTTGTAGAACGGGAAGGGGAACATGACAGTCAGGTAGGCCATATCCAGCTTCCCTTTCCAATTGACTCCGCAGGGGATTTGTTGCACTGGTGTATGAAGACTGGTATGAGTATTAGTGAGATTGTGATGGAAAATGAAACTGCCTGGAGGACTGAAGAAGAAACCCGTAAAAAACTCATGGAGGTCTGGCTGGCCATGCGGGAATGTATGTACCGTGGCACCCATACGGAAGGTATTCTTCCCGGCGGTTTACAAGTTAAAAGAAGGGCCGCGGAACTTAATAAAAGACTTATTGCAGGCCGTCAATACCAGGATTATTTCGGATGGGTCGCTACTATGCGGCAGGGAGGAAACGATTTTCGCTACATCATAGACTGGGTAAGTTGTTTCGCCCTGGCAGTGAATGAGGAGAATGCTTCTTTCGGACGGGTCGTTACTGCGCCTACCAACGGTGCCGCGGGGGTTATTCCGGCGGTTTTACAATACTATATTTCATTTACAGAAGGGCCCAAAGAAGAAAAAATACAACAGTTCTTGCTGACTGCGTCCGAGATCGGAAGCATCTTTAAAAAAGGCGCTACGATATCAGCCGCCATGGGCGGGTGCCAGGCGGAAATAGGGGTTTCCTCCGCCATGGCTGCAGCCGCTCTGACAGAATGCATGGGCGGCACCCAGCGACAATGTATTATGGCGGCCGAGATTGCTATGGAGCATCACCTTGGACTTACCTGCGATCCGATTGGAGGATTGGTGCAAATCCCCTGTATAGAAAGAAATACCATGGGCGCAATTAAAGCCATCACCGCATCGCAACTTGCCCTTCAGAGTGCACCTGATTTTGCAAAAGTTTCCCTTGATGCCGTGATCCGGACAATGTGGGAGACCGCAAAAGATATGAGCCAAAAATACAAAGAAACTGCAGACGGGGGACTGGCAGTGCATATCCCACTGAGTTTGAGTGAGTGTTGAAAGAGTTCAACGAAAAATGTAAAAAAACTGTCTTTTGCTAAACAATTTTTATCGCCAGTTGTCATATGACGAACCTGATACGCAAAGGCGCAGCAGGAACAAACAATTTTAACTTTCTTTGACTATAACTGCAACGCATGGATGATCATCACACCGGTAGAGGGAAAAATCCCATTACCAGGATATTGAAAGTTTTAAAGCTTGAAAAAAAGGAGATCTCTTCAATTTACTTCTATGCAATAATCAATGGTCTTGTCCAGCTTTCATTACCCCTTGGTATCCAGAGTATCATCAGTTTTGTACTTGGAGGGGCTATTTCCACCTCGCTTGTAGTGCTTATTGTACTTGTTGTTTTAGGTGTTTTGCTGAATGGATTTGTTTCTGTTAATCAGATGCGGCTGATTGAAAAAGTACAGCAAAAATTGTTTGTGCGATACGCTTTTGAATATGCCAATCGCATTCCGAGGCTGGACCTTAAAAGTGTAGACCATTATTATTTACCGGAACTTGTCAACAGGTTTTTTGATACGATCTCCTTACAAAAAGGAATTTCCAAGTTACTTCTCGATATCCCCACGGCCACGATCCAGATCGTGTTCGGTATGTTGCTATTATCTTTTTATCACCCAATATTTATCGCCTTTAGTGTTTTTCTGCTGACGCTTGTTTCTCTGATACTATATATTTCCGGTCCCCGGGGAATGGAAACATCCATCCTGGAAAGTGATTATAAATACAAGGTTGCCGGATGGCTTCAGGAACTTGCAAGGGTCATCAAATCATTCAAGTTTTCAAAGGGTACCATGCTCAATATGAAGCAAACCGACCAGCATGTAACCGGATACCTTGAAGCAAGGACATCCCATTTTAAAATACTGGTTTTTCAATATTGGACGCTGATCCTGTTCAAAGTATTGATCACCGCATCCATGCTTATCGTTGGCAGTTATCTCCTGATCAACCAACAACTTAACCTCGGCCAGTTTATCGCAGCAGAAATCGTGATCCTCCTCGTATTGAATTCCGTAGAGAAACTTATTATTCATTTAGACAAAGTATACGACGTACTCACCTCTGTGGAGAAATTAAGTAAGGTGATTGAGAAGCCTTCAGACGAAGAAGGACTTATTCCGCTCAATAAAAACAAAGCGGGTATTGGTGTGAATGTGCAGGGACTTGGATTTACTTACGACAAATCGGCAATTCTTAAAAACATTTCGTTTTCAGCAAGGCCTGGTCAAAAGATTGCCATTATGGGAGAGGAGGGATCTGGAAAATCAACTCTGTTACGCGTTGTATCCGGCGCATATGCAGACTATACAGGGTCTATCATGATTGATAACGTTCCACTAAGAAACTATATCCCGGACAGTTTTAGAGAACAAACCGGAATACTGCTGAGCCAGCAGGATATTTTCAATGGCACCCTGATGGATAATATTACTATGGGCAACCATGAAATATCCGCAAATGACGTGATGGTCTTATCAGAAAAAATGGGTCTCCGTAATTTTCTTGAGGGCCAGCATGATGGATTTATGACCATACTTGATCCCGTCGGAAACAGACTGTCCAGAAATGTTATCCAGAAAATTTTATTGTTGCGTGCGCTAATCAATCAACCAAGGTTGTTACTATTGGAAGAACCCTGGACAAACCTGGAAGAAATTCATCAGAAAGACATACAGCAATACCTTTTGAAAAGTTGCCCGGATACCACCGTACTCGTGGTCACACGCGATGAAAATTTCAGCAAGCAATGCGATCATGTACTTTACCTTGCCAATGGCGAAATAACCTCATTCAGCTAATACCATTTAACAATCGAAATACAAGCAGATGTCAACAGATTTTGTGAACCAGAATATGGAACAGCAGTGCAGGAAGTTAAACCTGCAGGCATATGACCAGATCTATCGTATCCGCAAGAAGAGTGAAGTGAAAAAGTGGGTAGCCGGGTTTCTGCTTATTGTCATCATAATCCTGTTCTTGCCATGGACCCAGAACATCAGGGCCAGGGGTTCTGTAACAACCTTAAGACAGGAACAAAGGCCTCAACAATTGCCAACCATTATTCCTGGAAAAGTGGTGAAGTGGCATATCAAGGAAGGAGATTTTGTCAAGGCTGGTGACACACTAGTGGAGATCTCTGAAATTAAGGACGATTACCTGGATCCGCAACTGCTTAAAAGAACACAGGAACAGATCATTGCCAAGCAACAGGCAGTGGAAAGCTATAAATCTAAAGTAGGTTCAGCAGGATCGCAAATTGAAGCGTTGAATGCAGGACGAACCCTTAAATTTTCTGAGCTTGATAATAAAATCAATCAACAGGAACAAAAAATCAGGTCAGATAGTATGGATGTGCTTGCTGCCGCTAATGATTTCAATATAAAGTCTGAACAATTCCGCCGACAAAAAGTCATGTATGATTCAGGTCTTGTTTCACTCGTTCAATTGGAACAGAGAAACCAGGCTTTCCAGGAAGCATCTGCAAAAAAAATCAGTGCTGAAATAAAGTATAGTAATTCCAGGCAGGAATATTTAAGGTTGAAGATTGAAAAAAATGGGGAGATGCAGCAATACGCGGAAAAAATTTCCAAAGCTGAAGCTGATCGTTATCAATCGCTTTCTCAAATGCAAAGCGGCGACGGGGAAGTTGCCAAATTGCAGAATCAATACATGAACTATAATATCCGAAACGGATTATACACCATACGTGCTCCGCAAAACGGACAGGTGGTGCAGGCAAAGAAAGCAGGTTTAGGTGAAATTTTAAAAGAAGGTGAGATTATCGTTGAAATTGTTCCAACAGAAGTTCAATATGCAGTGGAAATGTTCGTAAGGCCCGTTGACCTGCCTTTGGTATCCAGGGGGCAAAGAGTCAGGTTCCTGTTTGACGGGTTTCCGGCGATTGTGTTCAGCGGATGGCCCCAAGCTTCTTATGGAACGTTTGAAGGTGAAGTTGCTGCAGTGGAAAGCTCTGTCAATGATAACGGTAAATTTCGGGTACTCGTAAAGGAAAGTCCGGACTTGAAACCCTGGCCTAGACAACTGATGATGGGCACCGGTGCGATGGGAATAGCCTTATTGAAAGACGTTCCTATCTGGTACGAATTGTGGCGTAACATTAATGGTTTCCCCCCTGATTACTATACTCCGGCAGGCGATCAGTTGCAGCAAAAAGTAGCCGGTAAAAAAATAATCAATCCCGAATGAGAATATGTGTGATGAAATTCATGTTGATGCTGATGAGCACTCATGCAAGTGCGCAGGATTCCCTCAGGTATCTTTCTGAAGCAGAATTTGTGCAGGTAGTAAGGACCTATCATCCCATGGCCAGGCAGGCAAATCTATTGGTGGAAAGGGCGTTGGCAGAATTAACGGCGTCACGTGCCGGTTTTGATCCGCTATTGTATGTATCGTCTGATCAAAAGACATTCGACGGTAAGAACTATTATCAATACGTAAATCCGGAACTTAACATTCCTACCTGGTTCGGTATCGAGGTGAAGGCTGGTTTGGAAAATAATCGTGGAGATTTTAAAAATACCGAACTGACCGCGGGTAAGTCAAGCTATCTGGGCGTTTCAGTACCCCTGGGCAAAAATCTGTTGATGGATAAACGCAGGGCTGTGCTTCAACAGGCAAAAGTATTCCGCGACCAAAGTAAAGCCGAACGGTTAATGATGATCAATGACTTGCTATGGAATGCCTACAGTGCATATTGGCAATGGGTAAGGGATTATGAAGTGTATACAATATTGCAGGAGGCCACATTGGTCAATTATAACAGGCTCAAACTGGTGAGAATAGGGCACCAACAGGGAGACAGGCCTGCCATTGATACTACCGAAACACTGGCTCAGCTACAGTCATTCCAGATGGCCAGTAATGAGGCCTGGTTGCAATTCCGAAATTCCGGACTTGAACTCTCGTATTTTTTATGGCTGTCTAATGACAGTCCATACTATATGTCCGATATCATCGCGCCGGATAGTAATTGGAAGAAAATAAATACTGCTGCACTAACAATTCCTAAACTTGATGAGCTGATCACAATTGCCAGATCAACTCATCCCAAAATTCAATCCTACGACTTCAGACTGCGCTACCTTGATATAGAAAAGCGCTTGAAATTTCAGCACCTTCTTCCACTGGTCAACCTTCGTTACAATGTGTTGAATTCAGGTTATAATGTGCTTGATAATGCGAGTGCCTCTTTTTACGAAAACAATTACAAGTTTGGATTCGACATTGGGTTACCATTGAGACTTTCCCAGGGTAGGGGAGAATATAAGGCAGCCAAAATAAAGATCGAAGAGACCAATCTTGATTTGATCCAGACGCGGCTGGCAATTGAAAATAAAGTGCGTTTTTATTTCAACGAACTAACAGTGCTACAGGGACAGATCAGGATTGCAGAAGATAATGTCAACAATTACAGAAGACTTTTTAAAGGCGAAGAGATCAGGTTCACTTCAGGTGAAAGTTCTTTATTTATGTTGAATACACGTGAGAATAAACTTTTGGAGGCTAGTCAGAAATTAGCGGAAGTGAAAACCAAATTTTACAAAAGTTATCAGTCCCTCAAATGGGCAGTAGGCCAGTTGAGATAATGATTACAACGACAAGCCAAGTTATGTGCGCTTGCCGACTAAAAAAAACAGCATTCTAATCTGCATTTTTAATACTGCACAATTTCATTATACAGTGTGTCACGTTCAACAGGTAAACGTTTAGCCTGTTTGATCAGATTCACCAGGTCTGCCGTAGACATTGAAGGATTTTGTTCTTCGCTTCCTGCCATACTGTAGATCTTTGTGGTATCGTCAATGGTTCCGTCAAGGTCATTAACACCAAATGATAAAGTGAGCTGTGCATTTTGGCGGCCGAGCATAGGCCAATATGCTTTTAGATGAGGGAAATTATCCATGAAAATTCTGGCTACTGCGTACATCTTCATGTCTTCAATGATACTGGACTCTGATACATAGCTCATCTCATTGTCATGATTTCGGAATTTTAGCGGAATGAAACAATTGAAACCTCCTGTTTCGTCCTGCATATTTCTTAACCTTTCCATGTGGTCAATCCGGTGTTCATATTTTTCAATATGCCCATATAACATCGTAGCATTGCTGTGCATACCCAGTTTGTGTGCAGCCGCATGAATGGTCAGCCAGCCTTCTCCATCAACTTTGTCTGCACAAATCTGCTCCCTGATTACCGGATCAAATATTTCAGCACCACCGCCTGGTAATGAATCAAGTCCGGCTTCGTGCAGATATTTCATTCCTTCCGGGATGGTCATCTTTGCCTTACGAAACATATAGTCCAACTCCACGGCTGTGAATCCTTTGATATGCAATCCCGGCCGATGCGCTTTAATTTTTCTCAACAAGTCCGCAAAATAATGGATGTCCATTTTAGGATGCACACCTCCTACAATATGGACTTCAGTAACGGGCTGCCCGTCGTACTTTTTAACGATATTCAACATTTCGTCAATGCTGAGCTCCCATCCTTCTTCACGATGGGCATACAAACGGGAATAGGAACAAAACTTGCAGGAAAACACGCAGACATTAGTGGGTTCTATATGAAAATTGCGATTAAAATAAGTTTTGTTGCCATGCCTCCTTTCGCGGATGCGATTAGCCATGGCACCCAAAAAGGGGAGTGATCCCTGTTCAAATAAATGAAGCGCTTCTTCAGCGGTGATTCTTTTTTCAGCCATAATATGTTCGCCAATAAGCCGTAAATGTGGGCTGAGGGAAGGATCCTGAAGAATCCCTGATGTTGCGGTAGTTGTTATCATAGCTTTATACCTGGAAGACAAATTTACGTCATTAATTTCCTTTGATCACCTTTTCTGAAACCACCCGGTCAGCATATAATAGCTGTACAATATATAGTCCGGATGGCATCGAATTAAGGTTGATCTCAATAAACGAATCGGCTGTTCCCAAAGCCCAGTTTTTCTGATACACCATTTGACCCAGCGAAGAAAACACGCGGATAGCTTTCAAATCATCGGCATTGGGAAAATGCTGCATTACGAAACTGCTTCTAAACGGATTGGGGGTGATGAGGTATCCATTCTTTTTTAGTTTCGGCGCCAGGGTCTTGGTATATATATTAACATCGTCAATGTAGATATTGTTAGCGCCCTGGCTGAAATTTCTAAATGCCACTACAAAATTGTTGGTAGTACCCAGTGTTGTAGTAACATTTAAAGATTCTTTTCTCCAGTCTGCCCGAGATCTTGGCACGAAAGGAAGGGGAACCGGTGTGTTGAGGTCGGATAAGGTTTCGAGTTCCTGTCCCCATTTCTTGTATACCGACGTAAATGAAATTCCGCAGTTGTCAGATACGAGCACTTCAAGCGTGTCAGCAATATTTCCACCGCCAGATGGCGCCGCAGAAGCCATTTGGAAACTTATAAAAACAGAATCAACATTGGCATAACGGATCAATGGTGAAACAATGATGTCTGCAATGGTGCGCGGGCGATTGAAATTTCTTACAAACATGGAAGATGTTCCCGCAAAACCGACCTGGCTGCTTCTTCTCCATTTGCTGGAATCAATGGGGTTCTGTGCGTTCCATTGTTCCGGCAGGAAATTAAGGCCTTCGAAACTTTCCACTACCGGTGGATTGACAGACTGTTTAACCTGGAACTGTTTGAAAACGGTATCATTTGATGGAACCTGGTCTGTTGTCCCGTTTGGATCAGAGGTAAATATTTTAATGGTATGGTTGCCCGCCGTCAGGCTTTGTTCCTGAAGTTGGATCGAAATGCCCTGTTTTTTCGCCAATGAACCCGACCAGCTTAATGTTTTAATGGATCCGTTATCAATACTATAATTAAGCTTAACCGTTTTCAACGTATCCAAACCCAGGCTAACGAAACTTACATTTGGTTTCAAGAGATCGCTGCAGGTTAAATCAAACGGGTCTATGATCGTATATGCTGTAGCGTCAGTTTTGGGCAGCGTTCCACCAATAATATTGATATCATCCAGGTAAATGTTGTTGCCAAAACCATTGATGTTCCGGAATGCAATGATGATTTTATCCGTACCGGTGTACTCATTCAGGTTTATGCTTATTTGCTTCCACTCACTGCTTGCAGGTAAAAAAACATTCTGAACGAAACCGGGCCTGGTGTTGAGGTCGGGCCCCCATTTTTTCCATACAGATTTGAAACTGCTACCGCAATCGGTCGATACAAGAATCTGAAGTGTATCTACACCTGATAAATCATAGGAGGCAGCGGCTACCCAGAATGCAAGGCTGAGGGAATCATAACCAGCTATACTTAGTACAGGTGATTTCAGGTCAGCATATTTGCCTGCCTGGTCCTGGTTGAAATTGTCTATAAAAACGGAAGACGTTCCGGTATGACCTGCCGCGGTTGTTCTTTCCCAATTGAAGACCGGTAAAGTATTGGTTGACCTGACCCATCCCAGCGGCGGATAGATAATATTTTCGAAGTTCTCTGTTAGAGGTAAGTTAGCTCCGGTTCCAATGATTGCCGTTGTGCTTAGGGAATCGTTGGAAGCCACATCGTCATTACTATTTCCGTTGACGCCTGATAAAAATACATTGAAAAAAGAGTTGCCCGGTGGAAATACCGTGGAGGGAAGTGTTACACTTACCTGTTCCGCTATAGAAACCGATCCGGTCCATGGAAACGACTGAACAGGTCCTCCATTAACCTGGTAGTTTATCACCAACGAAGTAATGGTTGTGCTACCTGCATTGCGAAAAGTTATTTTAGGTGATACCGATGTGCTGCAGCTGTTTTCACAGGAGTTTGGATAATCAATGGAAACCATCCGCGCATCGAGATTATTATTGGCAGACAATTTAAACGATAATACACGGGTCTTCCAACTGTTGGCTCTGCCATACATACCGGTAAACCAAAATACAGAATCATTCGACACATCAGGGACGATCTCATTATAATCACCCCATCGGTTTCCGAAGGTACCGTAACCGGAACCTGCAATACCCGACTCTTCTTCATAGCTCATTATATTAAGGGGATCACTGTCATTTCTTCCCGTAAAAGAAATGGATCCATAACTAACTGCGCTGGTGTTATTATAAGCAAGCGCGATCTGGCCTTTACTGTTCAATGTAACACTGCCCATGAACCGGTGTACGTCTGCCGTACTGATACATGGCACGATAGATTGAGGCGCAAATGTGCCTTGCTGATAAGTTGTCCATGATGATGAGGTCTTCCTCAACTCGTACCATCTTAGCCCTGAAACACCCGTGCCTGTTGCGTCAACAGTGTGGTTGGCAACAATTGCCTGGTAGCTGCCAAAATTCCGGTAGTAAGGTTTATTCATGATCCTGCTGCTGATCACGTCATATCCTATACCCTGGGCAGTTGGCGCGCAATTTCGGGAATTACAAACATTGCTTTTAAAGGGAGCAACAGCCAGGCTCTGAATTACCGAGGCATTGGAGTTTGCGGGGTTATTGAAATCAACCGAAAAAGCGATGATTCCTAAGCTGTCACCGTCTGATGGTGAAGCCGTAAAGTTATCGTCATTATAATATAGGAATAATCCGGGTGAACCAGCCGGTGGAGGAGTGGATCCGATCACCGAGACAGCACACATCGAATTGTATTTATTATCGGGGTCAGAAAAGCGTATACGCTGTACCGTTGCAGTAGGATCACCCGCGATCATTTTAGCTTTGTCGAATGCCCATATGGAATTGCCAACATAAGAATTTATAAAGTCACGCGTCATGCCAAACCATGCGTTTGTCCAGTTACCATAT
>JANMMA010000181.1:0-8610 GCA_031372815.1 Sphingobacteriales bacterium | reverse complement strand
AATAGATAGCCAAAGGTTTCTCGCGGTTGCATGAGGCAATTACGAATTACGTATTTCGAATTGCGGATTAGATATTGCGGATCATTCCCCCGCTTAAATTTACCACTTTCCCTAATCAACACAGCCGAAACACTAACTGCTATGGTCTGCAACAATCCTCCATTTGCCGTTGATCTTTTTAATCAGGAGGGTGAAGTGTCCGCCTACATCACCCACGGATCGTTTCAGGAACCATTTGCCCAACACAAAATAGTATTCGGGCGACAACATTTTAACCTGTAGTACATCAAATTTAAGCTTTCCCATCTTGGCCGTATCGCTATAGTTTTTCTTGTAGTTGTTAAGGGTAGCCTGGTAACCGTAGGTGACGCCCGACTGGCCAACAAACATTAGCGAGTCGTTTTCCCAATATCCATTCATGAATTCATCAATGTTTCCGCGGTTCCACGCTTCAGTTTGTGTGTTTAGCATATGGAGGATCTCTTTTTCATCATTGTTCCGGGAAGTTTGTTGAGTCGCTATACGGCCGCCCTGTTTTTCATCATCAATCTTATCATAAATGTTCCGGGAAGTTTGTTGAGTCGCTATACGGCTGCTCTGTTTTTCATCATCAGTCTTTTGTATACCAGCGATGTTGTGGGTATTTTTTTCAATCTTGTTCTGGGTCATCCATGCTAATGACAACAGTAGCATTGGCAATAAAAGTGCTTTCATAATTTGATGATTTAACCCAAGGTAAATGAAAAATGGTATGACCCGGGGATCATACCATTCTTTGAAACACCTGATTAATTAATAGCTTGCGGTGAGGTGCTGGCAATTTAAATGTAAGGCACTTGCATTTAGACCACTAGTTTCTTCATGTATGCAGCATCAACCTCAGCGCTTTTCAATGGTGTACTGTTGTCATACCGCTCTTGTTCCACGATATGATATTTCATGCCATTTGATTTTGCAGTCTTAAGGATTTTAGAAAAATCAATAAAGCCAGCACCAAGGTCAACAGATGCATTTTCTTCCGTTGCCGGATATTGTTTACCCCTGTCTTTTACGTGGCAGAGCGTGAAGCGGTTAGGATATTTCTTAAACCATGCTTCGGGATCGGCTCCGGCGGTTAATACCCAATAAATATCCATTTCATAGTCGACCAAAGCAGCATCTGTAGCTTGCATCATAACATCCTGAGGATAATATCCATCCTTGTTTTCGAAAGAATAGCCATGATTGTGATATGCAAATCGTAGTCCGTTTTTCTTGCAGGTCTCGCCAGCTTTATTGAATTGATCCGCAAATCGCTTATAGTCATCGATGGATTTCTGCGCTCCAATATGTGGGCAGATAAGATACTTCATACCTATTTCACCGGCTTCTGCCGCCTTTCTGTCGAAATCTTTATTGATATTACAATGGCTGGATACAATGGTCATATTGAGGGAATCCATATATGCTTTGAACTCTTTATTGGTCATTCCCCAAAACATACCTTTATTTCCTTCAAAACTCTCGACCTGTTTGTAACCATAAGAGGCAAGTGATTTCAATACACCTTTTGGATCTTTTGGAATATCGTCGCGCACTGTGTACAATTGGATACCAAATGGCGAAGCGGAAGAGGAACCGGCCATGCGTGAACTTTTGCAACCCAGGGAAGCAAGGGCTGCACCAGAAGCGAGCATACCTGATGTTAGCAAGAATTTTCTCCTGTTGATCGTCATAATCGTTGAAATTTTAATTAATTCACATTCCCACACTAATCACATTAACCACATTAACCACGAAGTGGTTTATGTGGCCCAGGCTTTATCACCTTTTTTATAAGGTACACATCCTTCATATTTTCCAGGAATGGCAACATACCTTAATGCTTTTGTGGCGCCTACTTCGGAACTAAAATAGCCCAACAATGTAAGTTGTTTCATCAAGGAGAAATAGTGATTGGCATCTTCCGGTTTTTTTGCTGAAGCATAGTCTTTTGCTTCCTTATCGATGCCGGTTAAAAGTTCTTTTCGCTGATCTGCGCTGATGCTTAAAAAGTCTTTCTGAAATTTCTTGTCGCTTGCCTCATTGACCTTATTCAATCCATCAAGAAAAATTTTCTGATCCTTCTCTTCATAGCAGTCAGTTACCATCACCTGCATGAACTCACCTACTTTGGCGGCTTTTGCGCCTGGTGAATCGGTGGTCGGAATAATGGTTTCAGCTATTTCGTCAAGGAAAGCGATCTGTTCCTTGGTGAGGGGTAATCCAACGGCCATTTTCTTGTCGGCTGTTTTACAGCCTTCCAGAAATGCTGCGCCGCCTACAATGGTGCCACCCATCAAAAGGGCTACCCGGCTCAATACTTCGCGTCTGTTCATATGCTTGTTATTATTGAGTGTTCAAATTACAATTTTATTCGGTCAAAATATCCGCTAATAGCTTAATCCCTAAGTCCGTTAATTCACGGCAGGCAACTCCTTCAATTCCACACTTCACACATCTCCCAATTTCCCTACACGTTTCCTTTCTTCATTTCACTTACCGCATGGTCAACAGCGCGGGCTGTGAAGGCCATAAATGTAAGTGACGGATTTTGTGTGGATGTAGACACCATAGCAGCGCCGTCGGTCACAAAAACATTCTTTACGTGATGAAATTGATTCCACTTGTTGAGTAAAGATGTTTTCGGATCATTGCCCATCCTAATGCCGCCCATTTCGTGAATATCCAATCCGGGTGCCTGTTTGGTGTCAGTTGCCACGATGTTCTTACATCCCGCTTTTTCCAACATTTCAGTTCCCTGCTGATGAAAATCTTTTAAAATCTTTTCGTCGTTCTCTGCGTAGTCAATATCAGTTACAAGTTGCGGGATACCCCACGCATCTTTAAGGTCTTTGTGTAGTGAAACGGTGTTGGTTTCCAGGGGAACATTTTCTCCCTGCATCATCATGAACACGTTCCAGTCGCCAGGTTCCTGCAGTGAATTTTTATAGGCTGCACCAATGCCATCTTTATAAATACCGCTGCCCCACCCGGCCCTGCTCGCGCTATAGTGTACCATATAGCCCCGTAGAAAATCTGTTTCCTGTTTGTATACATTCCGAAAATTTGGCATCATAACAGCCGTTGGCCTTCGGCCGTAATAATAGCTGTCTTTGAAGCCTTCAAAACTTGCATTAATATTACCCCGATAATTGTGGAAGGCCATAAATTTGCCCAACAAACCGTTATCATTACCAAGTCCGTTTGGAAATCTTTTTGATGTTGAGTTTAGTGCAATAAGATTGGTATTCAGGCAGGCCGCATTCAGGAAAATAATACGCGCATAATATTCGGTCATCTGTTTGGTAATGGCATCCACAACCCTTACGCCTACAGCTTTGCCTTTGACATCATCGTATATTACTGAATGCACTACACTGTCTGGCCTTAGTGTAAGGTTACCCGTACGCAGGGCCCATGGTATGGTAGATGAGTTAGAACTGAAGTAAGCACCAAACGGACAGCCCCGGTAACAAAGGTGACGTGCCTGGCATTGTCCCCGTCCCTGTTGCGTGTGGACAGCCTGGGGTTTGGTCAGATGGGCACATCGGCCCTGCACCACATGGCGATCCTTATAGTTCGATAGTATCCTGCTTTGTAATTCTTTTTCTACGCAATTCATTTCAAAGGCAGGCAGTGTTTCACTATCAGGCAGCGTATCAACGCCATCCCTGTTTCCACTGATTCCCGCAAATCTTTCCACGTGACTGTACCATGGGGCAAGGTCATTGTAACGCACGGGCCAGTCAACAGCAAATCCATCCCTTCCCGGCCCTTCAAAATCATAAGAACTCCAACGCTGAGTTTGTCTTGCCCAAATCAATGATTTGCCACCCACCTGGTAACCCCGGATCCAGTCAAATGGTTTTTTCTGGACGTAAGGGTGTTCTTTATCCTTTACAAAAAAGTGTTGGGTTCCTTCATCCACGGCATAGCATCTACTTACGATCGGATTTTCTTCTTTAAGTTTTGGAACCAGTCCACGATGTTGAAAATCCCATGGATTTTTAGTTGCTGTGGGATAATCTTTAACGTGCTCTACGTTTCGACCACGTTCCAGCAATAAGGTTTTGATACCGTGATCGCACAGTTCTTTAGCGGCCCATCCACCGGAAATTCCTGAGCCGACTACGATAGCGTCGAATGTGTTTTTGTCTGGCATAAATCAATTACGAATTACGGATTACGAATTACGGATTAAAAGGTTTACGGATTGACGGATTGGCGAATTAGCGAATTAGCGAATTGAATTATATGAATGCTCATAGTTTATATTTTAGTACGGTAACTTTTGATTCCATTTTTACATCTCAAATGATAGTCGGCCCATCCCTGCCTGCCTGCCTGCCGGCAGGCGTCAATCCTCTAATCTCGCATTCGCGGGACAGGTCCGCCAACCCGCCAATCCGTCAATCCGCCGATCCGCCAATCCGTCAATCCGCCAATCCGTCAATCCGCCCATCCGCCCATCCGCCAATCCGCCAATCCGTCAATCCGCCAATCCGTCAATCCGCCAATTCTAAATGTTTCCTCCCTTCATCTCCCTCACCGCATGGTCCACTGCTCTTGCCGTGAGCGCCATATAAGTAAGGGATGGATTTACACATGATGTTGATGTCATGCACGATCCATCGGTGATAAAAACATTTTTCACGGCGTGTAACTGATTCCATTTATTCAGTACAGATGTTTTTGGATCTTTTCCCATCCTGGCCGTACCCATTTCATGGTTGGCATTGCCGGGAAAAGACATCCCGCCATCGTGCCTAACATTTTTTGCTCCGGTGTTTACCAGCATTTCTTTCATGGTATTCACCATGTCTTCGTGCATCTTCTTTTCATTGTCTTTAAAACTGCAATCCATTGTCAACGTTGGCCTGCCCCATTTATCGTTCAATTCTTTATTCAGGGTGATCCTGTTTTCCGGATAGGGTAAACACTCTCCAAAAGCACTTAGTCCGATTCTCCATCCGCCTGGCTCACTAATGCTTGTTTTCCATTCGGCACCGATACCTTCAGAATTATTTCTTCCAGACGATCTGGAAGCACCGCCCTGGCATCCATATCCCCTTACAAAATCCGGATGCTTGTCTTGCACATTTCTAAATCGAGGCATATAGACTCCTGTTGGCCGTCGGCCATAATAGTATTTGTCTTCGTAACCTTCAATATCGCCATTTACCCCGCCACTTTTATGGTGATCCATCAGGTTCCTCCCAACCATATCACTGTCGTTTCCCAAACCATTTGAAAATCGGTTACCCGTTGAGTTTAGTAAGAGGAATGTTGTGGCCACTGTTGATGCGTTCAAAAAAATCAAGCGTGCAAAAAATTCGTATGTTTTACCTGTTTCCCTGTCGATCACTTCTACACCAGTAGCCTTTTTTAGTTGTTCATCATAGATGACCTTATTCACGATCATTCCTGTTTTAACTTCCAGGTTACCCGTTTTCATGGCGGCTGGCAGCGTCGCAGACTGCGTGCTGAAGTAGGCGCCAAATGGACATCCGCGATGACAGAGATTCCTGTACTGGCATGCACTGCGACCGTTGATTCCTTTAGTGAGGTTTGCTATCCTGCCATGGATCAATTTACGGTCAGCATATTTCGATTGAAGTTTTTCTTTCCAGGCATTTTCAACACAGTTCATTTCCATGGGGGCCTGAAATTGCGAGTCGGGAAGATGCGGGATGCCTTCAGCCTTTCCACTTATTCCTGTAAAACGTTCTACATAATCGTACCATGGCGCGAGGTCTTTGTATCGTATTGGCCAGTCGACCCCATATCCATCTTTACTGTTTGCTTCAAAATCAAGATCACTCCAGCGGAAGCTCATCCTTGCCCAAAGCAAAGACCTTCCCCCAAAAACATCGGCCCTTACCCAATCGTATCGCTGTTTTTCTGTGTATGGATTTTCTTTATCGAGGACATAAAAATGTTTATTGTCTTCCCCGATAGAGTAGTGCCGGGTCTGGATCGGATAAGTTTCTTTTTCTTGCGGCGTGAGCCTTCCGCGGTGTTCTATTTCCCACAGATTTTTATGGGCAGTTGGATAATCTTTGATGTGCTCCACATTATGACCGCGCTCGAGTATGAGTGTTTTAAGCCCTTTCTCGCATAGTTCTTTTGCTGCCCATCCGCCTGATATGCCAGAGCCCACTACGATCGCGTCAAAAACGTTTGAATTCGGCATAAGGTCAATTGGCGAATTGGCGGATTAGCGGATTAGCGAATTCTCCGTGTAATATTTTGATAATGAATTTCATTTTCTATAATAGTTTTTCAATTTTTGGACGCCAATCCGCCAATCCGCCAATTCGCCAATCCGCCAATCCGTAAATCCGCCAATCCGCCAATCCGCCAATCCTTCATTCCCACATTAAACACACTTCACACATTTCCCAATTATCAAAGGTTTCCTTTCTTCAATTCGCTAACCGCATAATCAGCTGCTCTTGCCGTGAGCGCCATATACGTGAGTGAAGGATTAACGCAGGACGCGGATGTCATGCATGCACCGTCTGTAACGAAAACATTTTTTGCATCCCAAACCTGGTTCCATTTATTGAGTACGGAAGTTTTTGGATCGAGACCCATCCTCGCTGTTCCCATTTCGTGGATACCCCTTCCAGGTGTACCATCCCCTTCTCTTGCCTTAACATTTTTCACACCGGCGGCTTCCAGCATTTCCTTTGCATCATTGACCATATCTACCCTCATTTTCTTTTCGTTGTCTTTCAACTCACAATCAATGGCCAGGACATTGAGACCCCATTTATCTTTAACGCTTTTATCCAGGGTCACTTTGTTTTCCGCATAGGGAAGTATTTCTCCAAATCCACCCATGCCTACATTCCATTGTCCGGGTTCTGTAAGCGCTTCTTTCAATTCTGTGCCGATATTAAATTCCGCCACGTTCCTGCTCCAACCCTGACGGCTACCCGAACCCTGGTATCCGAAACCGCGGACATAATCTCTCTTATCACTGTCAACATTGCGAAACCTCGGAATATAGAAACCATTTGGCCTTCGGCCGAAATAATATTTGTCTTCGTATCCTTCAACAGTACCACCTGCACCAACACCGAGATGGTGATCCATCAAATTGTGGCCCAGTGCATTGCTCGAACTGCCCAGCCCATCAGGCCAGATATCATTGGCTGAGTTCAACAGTACCCACGTAGAATTCAATGCAGATGCATTCAGAAAAACAATCTTTGCCTTATACTCGTAAGTCTTGTTTGTTTCAGCATCCAACACTTCAACACCGGTGGCTTTTTTTGTATCCTTATCATAAAGGATTTTTGTAACGATAGAAAATGGCCTGAGGGTCAGGTTGCCGGTCTTCATAGCAGCTGGTAGTGTGGAAGACTGTGTACTGAAGTATCCACCGAACGGACAACCCAACGAGCATTTATTTCTGAACTGGCAATTGGTTCTTGCCTGGATCGGTACCGTAATATTTGCTGTACGGCCTATGATCATGTGGCGCTGACCTTTATAGTATTCTTTTATGCGGGCAGCTACATCTTTTTCGACGCAGGTGAGATCCATTGGAGGAAGGTACTGTCCATCAGGAAGTACACTCAATCCTTCCCTTGAACCAGAGATGCCGGCAAATTTTTCAGCATGGTCATACCATGGTGCAATGTCTTTATACCTTATGGGCCAGTCTACGCCATGTCCATCTTTTACATTGGCTTGAAAGTCAAGATCGCTCAAACGGTAACTTTGTCTGCCCCATGTTAGGGAACGGCCACCTACATGATAACCCCGGAACCAGTCGAACCGTTTAATCTCCGTGTAAGGACATTCACTATCCTTCACCCAGAAATCAAGATTTGTTTCACTCAATGGGTAATCCCTTTTCAGCACGGGATAATCCTTGATCATTTGTTGTGTTCTTCCACCGCGATGGGGGAACTCCCATGGATCTTTATTTGCATTTACATAATCCTTGATATGCTCAATATTTCTACCTCTCTCGAGCATCAGGGTTTTCAACCCTTTTTCTGTAAGTTCTTTCGCGGCCCATCCGCCGCTGATTCCCGAGCCAACTACGATGGCATCATAAACATTTGATTCTGGCATGTCTGAATAATTACAGATTGCGAATTACGTATTACGAATTCTCAATCTGAGGTTAAAAATGAAATAAAATGATTAATTGGTATTTTTCAAAAATCTGCAATTCGAATCCGATTTCACTAAAGTTTTGGCGGCCCTTAACCGCAATCACAATCCGTAATTCGCAATTCGCAATCCGTAATCTCAACTGGCAAAGCCAATTGAGTTATACATCACAAATCTCAACCCCTTTCTTCAGGGCTGCAATTTTATCGGGCCAGGTGGGAATGAATTCCTGCGCTACGAAACCTTTATATCCTGTTTTTAGAATCGCTTCCATGATGGCAGGATAATACAGTTCCTGGGTAGTATCGATCTCATTCCTTCCGGGCACACCACCGGTGTGGTAGTGGGTGATATATTGATGATTTTCACGAATTCTCCTGATCACATCCCCTTCATCGATCTGCATATGGTAGATGTCGTACAGCAATTTGAAATTGGGTGATCCTAAACGTTTGG
>JANMMA010000065.1:0-6552 GCA_031372815.1 Sphingobacteriales bacterium | reverse complement strand
GCTGAAATCATGGGTCCACTGGTAGCATTGAGTAACGTTATTGTGGCAGCGGAAACAGATACGTCGAAAATATTTGGCATTGAAGGTGAAGCCTCTGATAACGGATTTAAATCTATCACGGCGAAAATGATGCAACGGTTTCCATCGGTAGAGTGCCTGGTAAGTTCCAGGCGGGAAACCATTAGTTCGTCCCAGAACCGGCTTTCTGGAATTTTATCTTACGGTAATGAAGTATATCACACACGTATATACGAAATGGATAATATCATTGAGCGGATCGGGAGTGGCGATGCTTTTATAGCGGGATTTATTTTTGGATGTCTGAATGGTTGGGACAACCAAAAGAAAATTGATTTCGCCACTGCTTCGGCAGTATTGAAGCATTCAGTAGAGGGTGATGTTAACCGTGCATCATCCCAGGAGGTCCTTGAGTTAATGAATGGTGCAACTGGTGGATGGATCAAAAGATAAATGACCCATAGTACAGGTAAAAAAATTAATTTCGGCCCTTCAATACAATAATATGGCAAGATATACTCCAGAGGCTGTTGTAAAAAAAATAGGAGATACAAAATTTCTTCCGCTGTTCAATTATGCAGATGCCGAAGTTTGCAAGCAGGTTATCAAGTCATGCTACGCTGCCGGCCTGCGCGCTTTCGAACTGACTAACCGTGATACATTTGCCCTTGAAGTATTCAAACAACTGGTACCATGGGTGGAAAAAGAGTGTCCGGAAATGACCTTTGGCGCCGGGACCATTTTAGATGCTGATACGGCAGATGCCTTTATAGACGCGGGAGCTGATTTTATTGTAGCACCTATATTCGACAAGGACACTGGTAAAGCATGTAAGAAAAGAAATATAGCGTGGATACCTGGCTGTTTTTCTCCAAGTGAATTGTATAAAGCCGCCAAATCCGGAGCCTCATTGATCAAATTATTTCCAGCAGGAACAGTTGGACCTGAATATGTAAAACATCTATTGGCACCAATGCCATTTTTAAGAGTTGTAGTCACCGGAGGTGTGCAATTTGATGAAGAAACTGTAAAGTCATGGCTTAAATCGGGTGTTGTTGCTCTCGGCGTTGTAAGCTCCGTATTTTCAAGAGTGCGTATTACCGCGAAAGATTACTCCGGTGTTGAGCACGACATCAAACGAATTGTGCAGTATACCAGGTAGATATAATTTTTCGGTCAGAAGGTTTATTATCATATACTTTAGCCCCGTTAAGCGGGGCTTATTTATTTTCGTAACTTGATAGCAACCAACAAAAATATACTACATGGCCAGCAGACGTTCATTCATTTCCCAGGCTGCCATTGCTGCAGCGGGAGCATCGTTCAGCGCTCCTTTTACGTCCAGAGCTCAAGAAAAAAAGAAATCCCTCCCGGGCGAAATAAAAATTGCGCTTATAGGTTGCCGTAATATGGGTTTTGGCGATCTCGAGAACGCCATGAAACAGAAGGGTGTGGAATGCGTTGCACTATGTGATGTGGATGATGAGGTGTTGCAAAGACGTGCCGGAGACGTCGCAAGGATACAGGGTAAAGCGCCTAAGGCATTTAAGGATTATAGAAAATTACTGGAAGATAAATCCATTGATGCTGTCATTATAGGAACACCGGACCACTGGCATTGTCTGCCTTTCCTTGCCGCCTGTGAAGCGGGGAAAGATATTTATGTAGAGAAGCCACTGGCCAATAGTATTGCAGAGTGCGATACCATGGTGGCTTATGCACGTAAATATAACCGCGTGGTGCAGGTGGGGCAGCAGCAACGTTCTGCCCCACACTGGAAGAAAGTGATGGATATGATGAAGGAGGGTAAGATCGGCGACATCAGGAAAGTGAATGTGTGGGCTAACTTCAATTATGGTACAGGACCATTGATAAGTGCCGATAGTGAGCCTCCCGCAGGGGTGGATTTTGACATGTGGCTAGGTCCCGCACCTAAACGTAGTTTTAACAAAAACAGGTTCCATGGATCATGGCGGATGTTTTGGGATTATGGGGGCGGACTAATGACAGACTGGGGAGTGCACCTGCTCGATATGGCACTTTGGGCAAATGACATTAAAACGACTCCGCTGCAGGTATTAGCAGCGGGAGGTAATTTTTCATATCGTGATCATGCGCACGAAACTTTTGATACGATGGATGTGAGCTTCCAGATGAAGGATCACGTGATCAACTGGTCGCACACTGCCGGCACACAAACCGGTCCTTATGGCCGTAATTACGGAGTGGCCTTTGTTGGAAATTTGGCCACCATCGTCATTAATCGTGAAGGGTGGGAACTGATACCCGAATTGGAGAATGATGCATATAAAGTACCCGCTATTCCCCCACAGAGCGGAAAAGATTCTCACGAAGCTCACATGAAAAATTTTCTTGAGTGCATTAAGACGAGAAACGATCCTAACTGCACGATTGAAAATGGCAGGCTCGTTGCGCTTTACGCGCATATGGGTAACATCGCTCTCAGGTCGGGAACCACATTGCAGTGGGACGAAACGAAGAAAAATTTTGGCGATAATCCATCGGCCAATGCCCTTATCCGACCGCAGTATCGTAAGCCTTGGGTGCTACCATAATATTGCAAGAAAGATTCTTCCTTTTTTGTGTTGTGTCATTTTATACATTGAACGTGACGACTTATATTAGGTTTTTTTTCACAAAAAACCCAACTCCAGCTTAGCGACCTCGGTCATCATGTCTTTGTTCCAGGCGGGGGTCCAGGTGACTTCTACATGGACGTCGTTGACGCCCTCAATGGTACGGATCTTTTGGTCTACGTCGTGTGGGAGGATTTGGGCGGCAGGGCAGGATGGCGCCGTTAGCGTCATCACAACCTGAACATTGTTAATGGGTAATACATTCACTTCGTAGATCAGTCCCAGGTCCCATATGTTTACAGGTATCTCAGGATCAAATATCTCCTGGATCTTTTCAATAACTTTTTCTTTTAATGCTTCCTCGTTCATCGTTAATTCTTCGTTTGTATTGCCGTGATTTCACTTAGCCCTTCCGGTCCTCACAGGTAATGTTAATCGTTCCCTATTTCCTCATTTCAACTTTCACATTTCCAAACTTCCCAACTTCCCAATTAATGCGCAGCATTCCATGCAATGGCATCGAGTTTCATTTGTTTTATCATCGCCCGCAATCCATTAGATCTCGTTTGTGCGAGATGGCTGGTCATCCCGATATCATCAATAAATTTAACGGGGGATTCTATAACATCTTTAGGAGATTGACCCGAAAAAACCCTGATCAGCATGCTCACAAGCCCCTTTACGATCATGGCATCACTGTCGGCCTCATAAAATATTTTGCCGTCCTGATAATTGGAATGCATCCATACGGTAGACTGGCAGCCTTTTATCTTATTTTCCTCTTTTTTATACTCATCAGGCAGAGGTTTGAGCTTTTTCCCCATGTCAATGATGTACTCATACTTGTCTTCCCAACTGTCGAACAATGAAAACTCATCCACAATCTCGGCTTCAATGGATTCGATGGATTTATTATCTTCCATCACGACATCATTTTTATGGCCTTATGCAGGCCTTTGACAAGCAGGTCAATTTCTTCCTTAGTATTGTAGCATGCAAATGAAGCACGCGTTGTGCCTACTATATTAAGACACTGCATCAATGGCATCGTACAGTGTGTTCCCGTACGAACAGCGATACCCTGGTTGTCCAACAAAATGCCAATATCCTGCGGATGAATTCCATCAACCACGAAAGAAACCACACTCACTTTATTTTTTACATCTCCCTTAATGTGCAGACCATTTATTTCTTTCAGGCTTGACGTGGCATAATGCAGCAACTCATCTTCATGAATCCTGATATTTTCTTTTCCCAATTCATTGATGAAGTCGATCGCAAACTTCATAGCCACAGTATCTGCAATATTTGGCGTACCTGCTTCAAATTTATAGGGGAGGTCATTATAGGTTGTTTTTTCAAAACTTACTTCTTTGATCATTTCGCCACCGCCGTGAAAGGGTGGCATGGCTTCAAGCAAAGCTTTTTTGCCATACAATACTCCGGTTCCTGTTGGGCCATAAATCTTATGGGAAGAGAACGCAAAAAAATCGCAATCCAGGGCTGTTACGTCGATATCAAGGTGCACGGTAGACTGTGCTCCATCGACCATTACAATAGCACCAGCTTTATGTGCAGCATCTATAATTTCCTTTACCGGATTGATTACGCCTAGTGCATTAGAGGCATGAACAATAGAAACCAGTTTAGTTTTGTCAGATAAAAGTCTTTCAAAAGCGTCGAAGTCAAATTCGCCGCTTTCGTTAATCGGTACCACAACTAGTTTAGCACCCTTTTCTTCGGCCAGCATCTGCCAGGGAACTATATTAGAGTGGTGCTCCAGCGTAGAAATGATGATTTCATCACCCGCTTTTATATTGGCCCTGCCCCAGGTATTGGAGACCAGGTTTATACTTTCCGTTGTGCCCCTGGTAAAGATCACTTCTTCGACAGCACCGGCACCTATGAATTTTCGTACGGTTTCCCTGGTGGCCTCGTACGCGGCAGTGGCTTCCTCTGCAAGCGTATGGATACCGCGGTGAATGTTTGCGTTATAGTTGCTATAATAGTCTACCAGTGTATTGATCACAGAAAGTGGTTTCTGCGATGTAGCGGCATTGTCCAAATACACCAAGGGTTTTCCTTTCAATTCCCGCTGCAATATGGGAAACTGTTTCCTCAATGCATACACATCATATCCTATGGCTGTTGTTAACGACATATTAGAAATTGAAATCAAGCTTTGCAGAGATCAGTTTATTTACATAATTCCGCAAAGGATCTGTTTTAATGTTATCAAGAATATCCACAGCAAAAGCATGGAGCAGGAGCGACATAGCGTTTTTTTCACTGATGCCTCTTGACCTGAGATAAAACATTGCTTCTTCATCAAGTTTACCAATCGTGCAGCCGTGTGAACACTTCACGTCATCAGCAAATATTTCGAGCTGTGGTTTAGTATTAACGCTGGCCAGGTCGCTAAGGAGGACATTCTTGTTCGACTGGTAAGCATTGGTTTTCTGTGCATCAACCCGTACAAAAATCTTACCATTGAATACACCTACGGATTCATCGTCCATAATGCCCTTATACAATTCATTGCTGAAGCAATTGGGTTTTACATTGTCGACAATGGTATGATTGTCGACATGTGTTTTGCCATTCAGCAGGTAAAGTCCAAACATGTGCGATTCGCCGTATTCAGCTTCCATCACCATATTAAGATTATTTCTGACCAGTGCACCGCTTAGTGAAATGGTGGTAGCATTCGTCAATGATTTGCCGATCTGCCTGAAGTGAGTGGTGCTAACCTGGCTGGCTGCGGGCCCTTCGTTTTGTATCTTATAATAATTAACGGTGGCATTTTTTTCAACGATGACCTCGGTAACCTGGTTTGTAAAGGTTTCCTGTGCGCCCATGGAAACATAGTGTTCTGCAATCTGCACATTGGCCGCTTCAGCGACATAGATCAATGTTCGCGGTAAGGCAAACGTAGATGCAGACCTGTTGTCATTGATATAGTAGATGTAAATTGGCTTATCAATAATCAAACCTTTTTTAACCAGGATAAACATTCCTCCGTTTACAAATGCCGTATTGAGCGCATTGATACCATCGGGATGATACGAAGAACTATGACCAAGGTGTTCCTTCACCAGCGCTGCGTATTCAGATGATGCGGCGGTCTCCAGTGGAAGCACAACGATGTCAGTTGATAAGCTCGACAGCGATGTATTAAAAAAACCGTTGACAAAAAACAATTCAATGGCTTTATCTGAGCCCGGCAAATGATAAGGTGAAAGATCCGCAGGCGTGATTTCTGATGGTGCATCAAAATGAAGTTCCTTCTGAAACACTCCACTTACTCGGGTATATTTCCATTCTTCATGTTTTGATGTGGGAATACCAAGCTTTTTGAAATCCTCAATGGCCTTTGAACGGATTCCTTTGAGTGAATCTGTTGGTGGGGTAAATTTTTCTGCGAAATATTGTATGGCGTCTGTCATGATTATGCTTCTTCAGTTACGGCGAATTCATTTTTGATGAAATCGTATCCTTTCTCTTCCAGTTCCATGGCGAGTTCCTTGCCACCGGATTTAACGATCCTTCCATTGTACAATACGTGCACAAAGTCAGGAACGATATAATCAAGCAAACGCTGATAGTGTGTTACGATCAGGAAGGCATTATTTTTAGTGCGACTGGCATTAACGCCGTTGGCCACAATGCGCAATGCATCGATATCCAGTCCCGAGTCAGTTTCATCCAGAATGGCAAGCTTTGGTTCGAGCATGGCCATCTGGAAAATTTCATTACGTTTCTTTTCACCGCCAGAAAATCCTTCGTTCAGTGACCGGCTGAGGAGTGACTGGTCGATGCTGACCAGTTTCATCCTTTCTTTCATGAGTTTCAGAAACGAAACGGCATCAAGTGGTTCCAGTCCCCGGTATTTGCGCGTTTCATTGACAGCGGTCTTAACAAAATTTGTGGTGCTTAC
>JANMMA010000041.1:0-22754 GCA_031372815.1 Sphingobacteriales bacterium | reverse complement strand
CCCGATAAGTTCCATTCCATCCCAACTGCTATCATCAATCCTTCCAATGAATGGAGAAACATAAGTTGCTCCGGCTTTTGCAGCAAGGATCGCTTGTCCGGCAGAAAACACCAGCGTGCAATTGGTACGAATGCCATTTTCAGTAAACCACTTCAATGCTTTCACACCGTCTTTTATCATCGGAACTTTCACTACAATATTTGGATGGATGGCGGCCAGTTCTTTACCCTCTGCTACAATACCGTCGAAATTTGTACTGATGACTTCCGCACTTACATCGCCATCTACCAGGTCACAGATCGCTTCGTAATGTTTGAAAACGTCTGATTTTCCCTTGATGCCTTCTTTCGCCATCAGGGAAGGATTGGTGGTGACGCCATCAAGAACGCCAAGGTCATTTGCTTCCTTAATTTGTGCAAGATTGGCGGTGTCAATAAAAAATTTCATTATGTATGTTTTGTTATAACGGGCAGAAATAAAAAATGGCAGGTGATTTACATCACACCGCTCAACCACCTACCCTTGCTACCTTCCGGTCCTGGGGGAGTTCAGCAGGAGCTGGTCGTGTAAGACCTGCCGCCGCAAATATAGGGAAATTTCATTTTACTTCGGTCTGCTCAGGAGTGAGTTTGCCCTGGTCATGCCCAATAGTTGGTCATACCGGCCGCCAAGTTCGCGGTAGTAGACCAGGACCATATATCCGTCTTCCGTTTCCCATACATTACCCTCGGTTTCATCAGTATAAAAGACGTTGTCTTTCCCATTGTTCAGGGCATAAACATAATCATAGAAGCCCTGCTTCAGAATGATATCCGTTTCATATTTTCCTGTTTCCTGGTTATAAGTAAGCCTTGCCCCTTCGTTGAGGCCATAACCGGTGATCTCACCAAAAACATACAGGTTGCCGCTACGAAAAGGCTGGCCTCCGGGTGGAACGAAACTGAAATGCACTTTGGCGTATTCTGCCTCCCAATTAGGGTTGATCCGTTCCGTGGTTTCGTTAATAAACATTCCATTCAGGTCATCAAAATAATAATAAGGAGAACTGGTTCGTGACCCCTCTTCCTTTACATTGAGGCTAAAGCTGCTATCGGTATTTTCCTGGCTGGTAATACGGTCGCCGAGTAACCTGAAACTCCGGAGGTTGAGCCATCGCCATTCCCTCATCGCGGGAAACAACATCTCCTGTTCGTTCACAAACTCGAGCATATCAGGCCTCAGGTAAGTTGGTGCAATTGTGGATAATGAATTATCCCAACGAAAATTCTGGAGTATATTCAATTTCACCTGTTGTTGGGGATACCTTACATCAATACCTTTTGTACTCACCTGTACGAGTAACCGATGATGTGTACGAAACACCTGTTGCGCAAATGGCTGCTGCACTTGTACAGCTACACCAAGGCGATTATCAACCACCAGCAGTCTTCGGGTAAATGCAAGTTTAGATGTATCTCCATTCAAAAAAACTTTTAGTACATAGTTGCCGCTTTTGGTAGGCATCAGGTTTCTGTCGGGAAGTGTTACCTGGTAATGCGTATATCTGCTGATCTGGGCTGAAGACAACCTGTACGTTGATATTCGTTGCTGCGTGAACCCTTTGACATAGTCAAAATATCCCATTTGAGCCGTTGACCAATCTGCATTTCTAAGTTCAAGTGTGTAGTAGTAATATTTAACATCTCCATCCATGTCATCAAAGTGGAGATCCAGTTTTTCAGCCCCCACAAGTGGTATAATCGGGTAAGCCGTTGGGTCACCAAAGATGTTGAACTTCACCGTACGGATGTTCTTCATAAATATCGCTTCAGGCGAACGCTGCGAAAATCCCTGTTGTATCAGGCATAAAAACAATATCACGGCAATCCCTGATCGCATGTAAAAAGATTTATCTTCACAAATTACTAAATCAACACTATCTGAACTTTTCCTTTTTCATTGCCAAAAGGATCGCTTTTAACAGTCAGCCTTCCTTTTCACGATTTATTATCAGGTTATCAGTTGCCGCCACAGCATTGAGTGTTGCCGCCATGGTGGTCTCTCTCTCCTTTGTCAACGGTTTTCAAAAAGTAGTCAGTGAAAAGGTTTTTAGTTTCTGGGGGCATGTACGTGTACAGCATTTTGAACCTTTTAAAGTTTCGATCGCAGAAGAATATCCCATTCAAAAAAATGATACCGCCGAGCATGTCATTTCTGCGGATCCCAGGGTAAAATATTTTCAGCCCTATGCCACTAAATCGGCTATTCTGAAATCATCAGAAACCATCGAGGGTGTGCTGTTTAAAGGCGTCGATAAAACATATCATTTTGAAGGCATTGAATCATTTCGGGTGAAAGGGAAATGGCCCCTTGCGGGGGATAGTTCGTCTTCCAATCAATTGATGATCTCACAATACCTGGCAGACCAGCTAAAGCTTGATGTGGATAGCAGCATGCTCATCTATTTCATTCAGCCCGGCATGGAAAAACCACGTACGCGTAAACTTGTTATATCCGGAATTTATAAAACAGGCATTGAAATCTACGACAGGAATTTTGTGCTGGGGGATATTGGTTTGATAAGAAGACTTAACAACTGGGATAGTACCATGATAGGTGGGTATGAAGTGGTGCTTAAAGAGTATGGTCATATGGCTGAAGTGAGTGCAGACATTTACCAGGGACTTCCCACAGGGTGGGACAGTAAGACGATGAAAGAGATTTATCCGGAAATATTTGATTGGCTCAATCTTCAGAATACGAATAAATATATACTGCTTTCTGTGATGACGGCCGTTGCTGTTATTAACCTTATTACCTGTTTGATCATCCTCGTTTTGGAAAGAACGCGTATGATAGGAGTATTAAAAGCATTAGGCAGTTCGGACTGGAACATCCAGCGAATATTTATGGTGCAGGGCGCCTATATTACTATAGTTGGCGTGGTATGGGGATTGGTGATCGGACTTGGTATCAGCATTCTTCAATTGAAGACAGGATTCATTAAACTCAATGAAGAGGCTTACTATATGTCGGTTGCACCTGTAGAAATTATCTGGTGGCAGGTTGCAGCAGTGACGATAGGTACATTTTTGGTTTGTTTTTTAATCCTGCTTATTCCGTCGCTGATCAGCAGGCGTATTAGTCCGGCAAAAGCAATACAATTCACATAATTGGCAAATTGGAAGATTTGTGAAATGTGGAAAGGCAAATTAGAAAATGGGTTAAAGTACTGAGTGACTAGGTAAGACCATATGCCTGCCACTATTTTATTGTAGCCATGTTACCTCCCAAAAAATAGTCTTGTACATATCAAGGTTGGATCGATCTTAGTCAATTATCAACCGTGATCCAGTACAACAAAATTCCCGTTGCTACTGCCGCGTTTAATGACTCCACTTCTACGCCACCCTGGATTCTTAACTTTGCTGCTGCCCTGTCGATGATCTCTTTCCGTATACCTTTTGACTCATTACCAATGACTAGGAACGCCTGCTTTTCCTGTTTGGCCTCGTCAAGTGCTGTACCGTCAAGTGCGCTAACCAGCACTGGAATCTGCGGATGATTATCAAGGAAAATCGAGAGGTCTTTGTATATTATATTCATTCTAAATATACTTCCCATGGTAGACTGAATGACCTTGGGGTTATAACAGTCAGCACTACCCTCTCCGCAGATTATATTCCTGACACCAAACCAATCAGCCGTCCTGATAATGGTTCCCAGGTTGCCGGGATCCTGGATGGCATCCAACAATAAAGTAATGCCGGGAAATACGTTTGTTTCCGTCTCAGCCGGCATTTGCATAATAGCTAATACCGCTCCGGGAGTCGATAAAGCGGTGATCTTTTTCATCTCATCCTTGTCTACGGCAACGATTTCGATAGTGTTATTTTGCTGAAGAATCGGGTGGGCTTCTATCCATTCAGGCAATGCATAAATGCGGTGTATTTCCGTCAATTTATGGAGAATAGCTTCAGACAGCAATTTCGGTCCCTCAATGATATACTGGCCATATTGTTCCCTGAATTTTTTATGGAGTAAAGATTGGATATATTTGGCCTGCGTTTTACTTAGCATTGGTGATCATCATTATGCCCTTAATCCATTTAAAAAATCGTTATACTTCAATTATCTTGGCATTAGGGGTATGCATGGGAATTATTCCTTCCTGCACAATTGTTAAGCATTATCCAAAAGAAAAGCCCTTCATTTTCGAAAATACAGTAAATATTAACGGTAAAGTTGACAAGGACAAGAAAGGCGAACTCAGGGATTTACTAATGGCCCAGATTGAAGATAGTGCGGCTGTCCGTTCCAATACTGAACTACCCTGGCCAAAATTTCCTTTTGTGATACCTGGACCGGTCATCAACCGGCCAAATGAATTTGACTCTGTTCACGTGGTTCAGTCGACCGTGAACATGCACTACTTCTTACGCAATAAAGGATACCGGAGTAATTCAGTGAGTTATGATAGTTCTATGAAGAAAGTTAAAGACCAGTACAGGGTTAAGGTTGACTACGAGATCAATACCGGGAACGTATATAGGCTGAACTCGGTTGTTTTTGCCCTGGCGGATTCAAACCTTCAGCGACTGGCTATGGAGAACAGGGAAAATTCGCTGTTGAAAAAAGGCGATCCAATGGACTACAGTAAAGTCAATGACGAGATCAACAGGCTTGTCAACCTTTATCAGAATAATGGCTACATCAAGATCAGCCGCGAAGAAATATATATTGATGCCGATTCGAGTTATAAAGAACTTATAGATCCTTCCATTGACCAGTTTGAATACTTGCGAAGACTAGCAGAAATTGAACAGAAATATAAAAACAGTCCACAGGTAGACGTGTATATTAAACAGCGTTCACTCAAAGATACCACCAGGGTGGTCCCTTACCGCGTAGGTAATTTTACCGTATACTCCGATGCTCCCAATACGTTGGCTGTAGATTCACAAACAGACACAACAGAGGTCAACTATAATGGTTATAAAGTGATCTCTTTCAATAACACATTTAAGCCAACATTCATTACCAGGTTTATCGAACTAAAGCCAGGTGAACTTTATAAGCAGGATAATTACAGCCAGACACTCAATAATTTCAACAGGATCGGAGCCTGGTCAAACATCAATATGGTTTACCGGGTAAATGATAGCAGCCAGACGATAGACTACCTGCTGAAGCTCACTCCTGCAAAAAAACAGTTTTTTAGTGTAGATCTTGAAGGAAGCAGTGTACTAAACACCAATCAACTGGTTTTGGTGGGAAGCGGACGAGTTGGTTTAGCGATCAATAACCGGCTCAGGAACAGGAATGTGGGTAAACGTGGTATACAGCTTGAAAATACCTTGAGAACGGGTATTGAGTTCAACGATTTCACGAAGATCTTGTCGGCCGAAATTGCCCTTACCAACAGATTCACCATCCCATGGCTAATGACTCCGTTCAGTCCAGGTTTTGAAAAACGTTTCAAAAGTGCAAGGACGATTGTATCGTTCGACTTTTCTTATGTGGATAGGTTTCAATATTATAGGTTGAGGACATTCAATACTTTTTTTGGCTATGAATGGAAAACCAGGCCCGAAGTAACCTGGCAGTTTAAGCCGTTCAATATAGAATATACCAACATTAAGCCCGACAGTTTATTCAAAGATGCAATCAAGGATTTCCCTTTGTTAGTATACTCATACAATAATGGACTGATCATAGGAACCAATGGTAGCTACCATCGGACCTTCAACCCACCGACTGCCAAACACCAGAATAGCATCAGAATTTATGCGGAAGAATCAGGATTACTTGCGGGTGCTGCACTTAAAGGACTTACTGCAGAAAATAAAATACTGCAGGACCTTTATCGCTTCGTGAGGTTGGACGTGGATTTCCGACACTATGTCAAATACAAAAAATCTGTTCTTGCTTTTCGCGCTTTCGCAGGTTATGGTCTCGCATTGCAAACAGAAAGTTCACCACAAAATGTTACCCTTCCTTTCTTCAAAAGTTATTTTGCGGGCGGCCCTAACAGTATGCGTGGATGGCAGATCCGAAAACTTGGCATAGGTTCCAACATATTTTTTGATACGCTTGGATTGTCAAGGGGAACGCCAGGTGCTTTTAATGATAAGTATGCAGACATTCAACTCGAAACCAATATGGAATACCGGTTCAATCTATTCCGGTTCTTCGGCTTCTGGATGCGTGGTGCCTTGTTTACTGATGTTGGAAATATATGGTATCGTGAGAACCTGGTGGGTTCTGCTCCCGATGCAGTTCTGGCATGGAAAAAATTCTATAAGGATATTGCCGTTGATGCGGGTTTTGGGGTGAGAATGGATTTTACCTATTTCGTACTTCGTTTTGATCTGGGCTACCCTATTAAGGATCCAAGGTATGATCCTGGAAAAACACCCGAAACCGGATTTTATTCGACTAAAAAATATGGATGGTTTGTCAACGACCATTGGAACAAACCAACCCTGCAATTTGCGATCGGTTATCCGTTCTGATGCTTCTGCATTTTCACAACTTGCCCCGATACTTCGGGATTTCACACAGTTGTCCCGATACTTCGGGATTTCACACAACTTGCCCCGATACTTCGGGATTTCACACAACTTGTCCCAATCCTTCGGGATTTCCCAATCCCGCCTTCGCGGAACATGTATTCCCAATTAACTTTTCAAAGCTTTGAATAGTTTCAGCGTCTTCCACCCTAAATTCCCCGATCCTGGTCCGGCATAATGAAGAAAGATAACCACCGCATCCCAGTTCGGCGCCAAGGTCATTCGCCAGACTTCGGATATACGTTCCCGTTGAACAAGTCACCTTGAAATGAATTGTAGGCAGTTCAACTTTTGTAATGTCGAAACCATAAATGGTTACCTGCCTGGGTTCCATTTTTACTTCGATCCCTTTTCGGGCTAGTTTATACGCGGGGGTGCCTTCTTTTTTTATCGCTGAATGAGCAGGAGGTATTTGTTGAATGACACCCGTGAACTTCTTCGTGGCCTCAATGATCAACTCCTCAGTTATATGGCTAAAATCGCGAATCTGCTCTGGCGCTGACTCAAGGTCATAAGTTGGCGTAACCGCACCGATAGTAATAGTGCCTGTATACTCTTTTTCCTGCGCCATATACTCATTGATCTTTTTGGTAAACTTGCCCGTACAAACAATGAGCAAACCAGTCGCCAGTGGATCAAGCGTGCCCGCATGGCCCACTTTGCTAATACCCGTAAGAATGCGGATCTTTTTGACAACGTCAAATGAGGTCCACCTTAACGGCTTATCCATGAGAATTACTTTGCCCAGGGCATATGCTTCTTTCCAGCTATCGGTAGTCAATTCCATTACTTAAACCGGTAAAAATAAAAACTAATGGGATCAGTTCAACGATTAGTTTTTAATTTCGCGGCTTAATATTCTGAATGACGCTTATCCAGCATAGTGATAAAACAGTTCGTTACCAGCAACAGGTGGATAATGCACGCAATTATGTTTTGCCATTCATAGAACAGGAGGTACCGGTCAAAAGCGGTATGAAAATCATGGATATAGGATGTGGAGATGGAGGGGTGCTGATACCATTTCTCGAAAAAGGATGTATTTGCACGGGCATAGAACTGGATGAAATGAAGTCTGAATATGCGCGAAAGTTTCTATCTGCTTATATCAATGCGGGAACAGCAGAAATCATCAACCAGAATATTTATGAAGAAAAAGCCCTGGAAAAATTTGTCGGGCAGTTCGACATCATCCTGCTTAAGGACGTGATTGAACATATTCCCGGGCAGGATAAATTTATTCCTTACCTGAAGAATTTCCTGAAGCCTGGTGGTTATGTCTATTTTGGTTTCCCTCCCTGGTATATGCCGCACGGCGGTCACCAGCAGGTTTGCAAAAACAAATTACTGACGGTATTACCCTGGTTTCACCTGTTACCAAAACCTTTATATAAAGGTGTACTTAAGTTGTTCGGAGAATATGATCCGGTGATCAATGAATTGCTTGAAATAAAAGATACCGGTATCTCGATCGAAAGGTTTGAAAAGCTCGTCCATAATGCCGGATATACCATACCTCGAAAAACTTTTTACCTGGTAAATCCTATCTATCAATATAAGTTCGGTCTGAAGCCAAGAGTACAGTTTGGAGTCATTAGTGCTATACCTTTTATTAGAAATTTTTTCACAACTTGCGCATACTACCTGATAAAGAAATAGTTTATCCTTTGAATTTTCCAATTTCATTCCCACATTCCCACACTAACCACATTATCACATTATAAATTTTACGTAGTAAAATTTATATGATATTTCTTGCTTTGAGCTCAAGGTATTTATTCACACTGTTCACCGTTACATTTTCAGGCTTGCTCAAAATCGCAATGATCCCATATTTCTGCAGTTCCCTGAGGATCATCTTTTTTTCAAAAACGAATTTCTCCGCAATAGTCCGTGTATAAATTTCTTCGATATCCTCCGAGCTTTTGCTGATCATGGAAAACAATTCAGTGTTCTCAAAAAATACCACCATCAGCAAATGTTGCTGGGCCAGTTTTCTCAAATATTTAATTTGCCTTTTTAGACCCGTGACAGATTCAAAATTAGTAAACAAAACCATTAGGCTCCGTTGGGTGATCCTGCTCCTTACCATGCTGTACAGCTTATCATAGTCACTTTCCAGGTACCTGGTCTTTTGTTTATACAACACCTCCAAAATAGTATTCATCTGGGTTGCTTTACGGTTTGCAGCGACAAAACTTCCGGGCTCTTCAGCGAAAGTGATCAGTCCGGCTTTATCCTGTTTGAGCAGTGCCACATTCGTAAGCACCAGCGAAGCGTTGATGGCATAGTCGAGCAGGCTTAGTCCGCCAAATGGCATTTTCATTACCCTGCTTTTATCAATCAGGCAATAGATCTGTTGGCTTTTTTCATCAGTAAACCCGTTTACCATCAACTGACTTTTCCTGGCCGTGGCCTTCCAGTTGATAACCCTGATATCATCTCCCTTAACATAATCCTTGATTTGGTCAAACTCCATACTATGGCCAATCCTCCTGATCCTTTTCACACCTATCTCACTAAGCCTGTTACTGATCGCCAATAATTGGTATCGCCTCATCTGCAGGTACGACGGATATACAGGAACCATTCGCTGTTCTTGAAAAATATACCTGCGTATCACCATACCCAGGAAAGATTTTGCATAAATGTTCAACACCCCAAATTCATACTCCCCACGCTTGACAGGTCTGAGGGTATAATTGATCTGCTTTTCTTCACCGGCTGATATTGCTACTGTAAACAAAATATTCCTGCGCTGGAATTGTTGCGGTATTTCGTCAATAATGCCTGCTGTTATCGGGAAAGGATATTTGTTAAACAGATTGATATGTATGTCGTTCGCATCACCATTGCTCAGCCTTTCTGCCATGGTTCGCTTAGCTGATAAAGACGGGCTTTTGTAAAGCAGGATATAATCAGCCACAAAAACAACCAACGTTGTCACCAGAAATAACCTTGGAATGATCGACAAAAAAGGGAAGAAAAACGATAAAATAAATCCTATTGACACTGCTGTAAGCAGGAAAAACAACCTCGAACTAAGGTATAATGAACCGATATATTGCCTAAAAAAATGCTTCACCTTATCTCGGGATTTCGATTTGCTGGATCATCTGACGAATGACTTCATCCGGGCTGATGCCCTCCATTTCTTTCTCGGGCGTAAGCATGATCCTGTGCCTCAGCACAGGATGTAATACATACACAATATCATCCGGTGTCACGAAGTCACGGCCATGCATACCTGCAATCGCTTTAGACGCATTCAGCACTGCAACCGAAGCCCTTGGAGAGGCTCCCAGAAAAATCGATTTGTTGCTGCGCGTCTCCTGTATCATCGTAGCGATATAAACGAGCAATTTCTCCTCCACATGAATGTTACGTATCACGTGCTGCAAAGAGGCAATATCAGCCGCATTCAGGATAGGAGATATCTTATCCAGCGGAAGGTCACCCTGCATGGCATGGTGGTGCTGAAGGATCAGTACTTCTTCATCCAGACCCGGATAAGGCACATTTATTTTGAACAGGAACCTGTCTAATTGAGCTTCCGGCAGCCTATAGGTGCCTTCATGTTCCACCGGGTTTTGCGTTGCCAATACCATAAAGGGTTTGTTCATGATGTGCGTCCTGCCATCAACCGTTACCTGCCTTTCTTCCATCACCTCAAAGAGTGATGACTGTGTTTTCGCAGGTGCACGATTGATCTCATCGATCAGGATGATACTGCTAAAAATTGGACCGGCCCTGAATTCAAAGCTAGAATCGCGCGGATTAAAAACCGACGTACCCAACACATCGCTGGGCATAAGATCAGGCGTGAACTGAATCCGTGAAAAGGGTGCATCAATGCATTTGGCAATTATTTTTGCTGTCAGTGTTTTTGCGACGCCAGGCACTCCCTCAATCAGTACATGGCCGTTGCTAAGTAAGCCTGCCAACAGGAGATCAATCATTTGGGCTTGTCCAACGATCACTTTGCCAACTTCTTCGCGGATGGACTGTACGGCTTTATTTAGTTCACTGAGGTCGGTACGGTTTGTAAATAATGGTTCCTGGATCATCGGGGTGAATATTTATGAAATTCTTCTATAAAATTATTTAGCCTGATCAGGTGCTGATCACTGATCTTCTCCTGGCTCCGGATATACTGGATAAGGGATATCATATCTTTTGCATAGGATAATGGCAGGCCGGATTTGTGCGACAACCTTGCTGTAAATTCATCATCAATGATGAGCGTATTCAGAAAATACTTTGTCCTGATATGTTCAAACAGGTAAGTTAGTTTTTTAAGGGCGATGTTCCTGTGGTTGTGATTGTTCAAATAAGCCCGGCTCACCGTTTCAATGAAGTCTACCGTATTATTAATGGTTGGGGGAACAACCGGAATGATCCGTTGAAGTCTTTTCGACTGAAATATCATGAACAACATAATAGTAAACAACGCAGTAATATATGCCCATTTCAATTCGGGCCGGGTAAGTATAACCCTGAGTGGTGTCGTTGATCCTCCCCTGCCGATCTTATAATACTCATCCCAATACAAATGTTCTGCATCACCGGGCAGGTAGGAAAGCATTTTTTCCATGTACTCACGGTTTGCATCATTGAGTACAAAGAAATTAGTGAACACCATGGGAGTGGCATGAAGGTATAGTCGCCCTTTGCCAATGTTCATCCTTATGAAGTTGGCTTTACCATGGTTGTTCATACCCAGTACAACAGTTTTCGCGGTATCAATATGCTTGAAGTACCCATCTACCGTGTGGGCGGGCATCCTGTAATCCGATCTACGATGCAGGGCCGGACTTACAAAATTTATTGCCGTGGAATCGCCACCGGCCTCGCCAAAATAAAAGTTTTCAAGGGATAACTTTAGTGTGTCGGACAATGACTTACTTAATGCTTCCGTTGATATAAAAACCGTGTTTCCATTGTTAAGGTATTGTAATAATTCCTGCTCGTCTGTTTCCGTTGTTCGCATGTCATTGTTTACCAACATATAAACGTCTCCACTATCAACATTGTCGTTTAATTTCTCATACACTGGCACACGCAATTCAACAGGCAGAATACCCATAATAGCCCGTATTTCGTGATATGCGATGAAGGTTCCGTAAGGTATTTTGTCCCTGTTGCTTAGGGTTCGCTCCCAGTTTATTGCCACTGGTTTTTTGAAGACAGCATACACATATGCTGTTAGCAGCAAAATGATTAATACCGTGTACCATCGCATCCACTTCATGGGCGAATGGTTTTTTCATAGGCGGTAAAAATATCATATAACAGTTCAAAGGTCTCCTTTTCTATAGGAAATTCTCCATACCATGCATACTCATACACCATAGTGGTATCCGTAAATCCTTTAGCCCAGGAGGTGTTTTTCAGTTCCCTGGAGTAATCAAAGTTTGTTTTGTTAAGGGTGAAGGAGATCAGGTTGCGGTCCGACAATGCTTTAAGGTTTCGCAGATACATCAGCCTGACCGCATCGCGGTAATGTTGCTGCATGATCGCATCGTTAATGGCCGCATTAAAATCGATAGAATGAATATTATCCTGTTCTTCACGATAACCAAGGTTTTTGTTGCTAACACTTCCCTGGAAAAAAAATCTTTTCTCCATGCCGCTCAGCTTGTACAGCGCAAATAGCATCAGGCTGATGCTGAACACCCAGATGAAGACCTCGAATCCACGCTGTACAGATTTACGCTGTGTAATCCTATAAAACTGTTCCCAGAACCAGGACCAAAACCTATCCCAAAGGCTCATTTTTTTTGCTGAATTTTCCCGGTAATCAAATTCTTTCTGCTCACTGTAGGTTTTTATCCGGTCGTATTGAAGATGCCTTATTTCAAGTTTTGAACTGTCGTATTGCACAGCTTGCTGTGCATTGCTGAAATGTGCAGTCAACAATCCAAGAAATATTAATATGTAGATTTTTAGCGAGATATTTTATTCATTTAACGGACATGTAAAATTTTCTGTTACCAGACTTCATCATGTTCTGTATTCTTGCTCCCCAGTCCGATATTACTGATCTCCTGCTCCAGTCCTATACCCATTTTTTCCTCATGGATCGAATAATAATGTATACCGTTGCCAACAAAAATGAGCAGGTAAAATATCTGTTGTATCAATGTACTCAGGCCGAATACATAGGCATACGTTTTCGCCATGCCGGCATTTTTTTCCGCGTCCATCATATTGATCGCGGTCAAACCGAAAATAAGATTCAGCATAGTACTGATCGCCATGGCGAAGAAATAGTAAATAATGGTCAGGATAATAATATAACCAACACTAAACCACCACCTACCCCTAAGCAATTTGAACGTTGCAGGGATGGCTGATCCAAAAGAGCCTCTTTCTATAATGTTTACCGGGTATAGTGTAAGAAAATACACCATAGCCAGCAAAAAGAACACGAAGAGCACGGGAATCAACAGTATCAGCATTACTGCCTGAGCTTTCATTGCAAAGAAACCAAGTGCAAGTAATCCAAAAACAGGAAGCATCATTAGAATTAACAGGAAAGTATAGCCGATAGTAAACAGCAATGCTTTGGGGAAATCCGAGGCCACTTGCTGAATGGTATGCTTCTCTCCATTTGTTTTGTCATAATGATCCATATATAGATACACGACGGTGGAATATGATGCACCGGCGATCAGGAACATCAGCATTGCCAATAGCATTTTTCCTCCCATGAGTCCGGTTATGGATCTGGGATCGCCGGAAAAGCTGGTGAAAAAATCACCGATGCTGTTGGCGCCAAGGATAATGCCTGTAAGCAGAAAGGGTATTACAAAAACTGCATACAATCCCAGTAGCCGTGTCCAATTGAATTTGATGAACTGCACGGTATCCCCGATCCTTTCTCCAAAGTCCCTGATTTTTCTAAGGTGAAGCGCCTGGTGGCTCATATGGTAAGGTTAAGGTTTTATCTACATCGGATAAGATTTTCTTCATCAGCCAACGCGGATAAATGACGAAATAATAGATGATAAAAAATAGCGACGACAACAAAATAATTGAACTGAGCCACATGGGCATCTCTGTATGCCTGGTGATAAACCCTTCGAAAAATGCTGCCACAATAAAAACAGGAAGGAGGCCAATAATTACCTTCATTCCATCTGATGCACCGTTCATTACGGAAACTTGGCGAGAAAAAGTTTTGGGAAAAACGATGCTGTTTCCCAGAATTAGTCCTGCTGCTCCTGCAATGATTATGGCTGAAATTTCAAGCGTACCATGAATAAATACCACGAGTATCGATTGCCAGCCAAGACCTTTAGAAAAAAAATAATATTCAAAGGATCCCAGCATGATTCCATTGTAAAATAATCCATATACAGTACCTACACCCAGTAAAATGCCCTGGACAAAAACACGAAATGAAACATAGATATTATTAAACCCGATGGCAAGGAACATCAGCAATGGATCTTCATGTTTGTATACACCAAATGGATCACCTTTCTCAATATTTTCATTGGTCATATTCACGTATCCGTCGCCCAGGATCAGCCTTACAAAATCTTCGTCATAACGGGCCGAAATGACACCGATAAGTACAAATACTGTAAAGAAAAGAAATGCATAAAGTAATTGTTTCCTGTGCTTTCCCATGATGAGCGGCAGGTCATACTTCCAAAATCGAAGCACACGGTTTTTCTTTTCTTTTTTATTTTGGTATATGGCGAGATGAAGTGATGCTGCCAGACCATTCAGGTATTTAACCGTCTTGGAACCGGGGTAGAATGTTCGGGCATAGGCCAAGTCATCTGTAAGTGCTACAAATGTTTCGGCAAGGGCATCAGGATCTTCGGCGTGGTGTTGCTCATAGGACTTCCAACGCTCTTTATTCTGCTTGAGAAAGAGTGCTTCCCGCATATAACGAATATAAGGGTTGTTGGGTAAATTTTATACTGATGTAACGTCCAATACATGACCCTAAATAAGTTATTATTGTGCCTGTGATCCGATAGTTATGCAAACGATAACGGTACAGACTTCGCAAAATATTGAAATTGAATATGAACTCGCCGGGGTTGGTGACAGGATCATTGCCTACCTCATCGATTTGTTGATCTATATCGGCTACTATATTGTTGTTTTTTTGATCATGCAAAATGCCGGCCGTTCAGGCGGATATTATTATCAGCTTATGGCCATCTTTCCCATCATGTTATATCAGTTGCTTTGCGAAGTTTTTATGAATGGACAAAGCATAGGCAAAAGAATAAAAAACATCCGTGTTATAAGCCTTGATGGTAATCAGCCACACATCGGCCAATACCTCCTCAGGTGGATATTCAGGATCGTAGATACTATGATGACCACAGGGTTGGTGGCTATCCTTACCATTGCACTTTCTGCAAAAGGTCAGCGATTGGGGGATATGCTTGCAGGAACAACGGTGGTAAGAACCAACAGAAAAACAAAGATTGATGATACATTGTTTATGGAAACAGAAGACAACTACCTGGTGAAATATCCCGAATCGGTGAACCTTTCCGACCATGATATCAGTTTACTGAAAGAAGTATTGAACCGCGAAGTGAAACACAGTTATGAATCAATGAACCTTACGAACATGGCTGCCATTAAAGTAAAGAATATGCTGAATATTCAAACCAATGTTGATTCCCGTTCTTTCCTGCAAGACATCATCCGCGATTACAATTTCCTTACAAGCAAAGAAAGTGCTTAATAGGCGAGCGCGAAAAGAACACGCTGGTTACTGGGTTTTCCACTGTAAATACAAATGCCCGGTTCCATCACATTATTCAACGGAATACACCTAATGGTGGCCTTCGTTTCTTCCTTTATTTTCTCTTCCGTTTCTCCTGTACCATCCCAGTGTGCTGAAATAAACCCGCCTTTTTCTTCGAGTAATTTCCGGAATTCATCCCATGTATTAGCCTGTGTGATATGTTCGTCCCTGTACGTTTTGGCTTTATTGTACATATTTTGGTGGATGTCCTCCAGCAACTGCGCAATGTGCTCCAATAATCCATCCATACTTACGGAAGTTTTTTCACGGGTATCCCTGCGGGCAATTTCCACAACATTTTGTTGGATGTCCCTGGCCCCGATGGCCAGCCTTACCGGAACACCTTTGAGTTCGTATGCTGCAAATTTCCATCCGGGCCGGGCATTCTCACTGTCGTCATATTTGACCCGGATCCCTGCAAGCCTGAGTTTACTAACCAGGTCAAGGATCTTCACGTCGATCTCTTTTTTCTGCTCATCGCCTTTATAGATCGGTACGATCACCACTTGAACGGGGGCAATTTTTGGTGGAAGGATGAGTCCTTCATCGTCACTGTGCGCCATGACCAATGCGCCAACCAGTCGGGTCGACGTTCCCCATGACGTAGCCCACACATATTCCTGCTTGTTTTCTTTACTTAGGAATTTTACGTCGAAAGCCTTTGCAAAATTTTGTCCGAGGAAATGTGAGGTACCGGCCTGTAGTGCTTTTCCGTCCTGCATTAGGGCTTCGATGCAATAAGTATCCAGTGCACCCGCAAACCGTTCGTTGGGCGTTTTAATGCCCTTGATCACGGGTACAGCCATATAGTTTTCTACGAAGTCGGCATACACGTTCAGCATTTTCACCGTTTCATCAACGGCCTCTTCTGCGGTGGAATGTGCTGTATGTCCTTCCTGCCACAGAAACTCAGTGGTGCGCAAAAACAATCTCGTACGCATTTCCCAGCGTACCACATTGGCCCATTGATTGATCAACAGGGGAAGGTCACGGTAAGATTTTATCCAATCCCGGTAAGCGTTCCAGATCACCGTTTCACTGGTTGGCCGGATGATCAGTTCCTCTTCTAATTTAGAGTCAGGATCCACCATTAACGTACCCTTCTTGTCGGGGTTATTTTTAAGCCGATAATGGGTCACCACAGCACACTCTTTGGCAAAGCCTTCTGCGTGGTCCTCTTCTTTTTCCAGAAAACTACGGGGCACAAACAGCGGAAAATAGGCGTTGACATGTCCGGTGTCTTTGAACATTCTATCCAATTGATCACGCATGTTTTCCCATAAAGCAAACCCATAAGGCTTGATTACCATGCAACCCCTCACCGCTGAATAATCTGCCAGTTCCCCCTTCAGAACCAGGTCGTTATACCACTGGGAATAATCCTTATCACGTGCCGTAATTTCCTTACTCATGAATTTGCATTTGGTTAACTAAAACAAAGGTTGAGCGATCGTCGTTTTAACAATATGAACGCCGCAAATGTAGTAACTTCAATGTCATATAATCAAACCCCTTTTCAGATGAGACATACAATTTTACTCCTGGTCGCAACAGCCGCTGTATTCAGTAGTTGTACCACCATGTATAAATCTGGACAGACTCCCGACGATGTATACTATTCGCCCGGACGAGAAGTGCCCGCCTATGTTGAAACGAATAATCAGACGGAGCAGAACGATGCCTACAGCGACGGATATCTTCGCATGAAGAGTTACGACCGTAATCGTTGGTCAACCTTCGACAATGATTATATGTATTGGAACGACTGGCGCTGGAACAACCAGATTTATTATAATGGTTTCCGTACTTATCCATCATATAGGTATGGAATGGGATGGAATAATGGTATTCACCCCGGTATCTCATACGGACTGCCTTATTACGGTTATTATAGCCCATTCACTCCAGGCTACTATGGCTCCCCTGTGATCGTTGTTAATCCGAGAACCGTTAATCCAAAGGCTTATGCACCACGGTCTGGTAACCTGAATACCTATAACAGAACCAGTGGCAGTTATTCTACTGACCTGAAAACTGGTAACAGAACCTATAATATTTCCTCTCCAACAACGTCGCCTTCCAGAACAACGCGTAGTTCAGGATATTATGACAATTCTTCCGGCCGAACAAGATATGAAACTGGTACATCAAATCCCTCAAGGTCATTTGATCGGACTAACAATAATAGTGGAACCCGAAGTAATAATTCCGGAAACAACAGTAGTGGAACGAGGAGCGGAAACACCAATAGTGGCAGCGCCCCGGTAAGGACTTTCCCTAAAGGTGGTGGAAGATAAGATTTATGAATTTGTGCCGGTGTGTTTATGTGATCAGTGATGCTTCTGCGTCGGAACATAACCACACTGGCATTTTTGTAACTTTCAGGCAGTTTATCCTTATCATAATAACCCGATGATTAAAAAAATTTTACTCTCTGGAATCATTTTATTCGCATTAAAAAGTTTTGGACAAGAACCTTCTGACGCACTGCGGTATTCATGGCTCACCCCTACAGGTACAGCAAGGTCGATGGCCACCGGTGGTGCATTAACTTCCCTGGGCGGTGACATCACTTCAACCTTCGTTAACCCGGCAGGAATTGCCCTTTTCAAAACTGGGGAACTGGTGCTAACGCCCGGCTTTACGTTTAACAATAATAAATCGACGTATTTTGGTGAAATAGGGAAAGACAGTAAGAGCAATTTCAACATGGGTGCGTCCGGTTTCATTTTTGCCACGCCGGGTTCCAGAAGGTCGAACTGGAAAAATTTCAGTTATTCCATAGCGGTCAACCGCTCCGCAAACTTTAACAACAGGGTTTCTTTTAAAGGCCTTAACGATATTTCTTCTTATTCTGAAAAATATCTGGAAGAGCTGATCAATAATAACGTGACTGACCCTAATGCGGCAGCGCAGGATTATCCCTTCGGTTCAAGCCTTGCCTTCAACACATTTCTTATAGATACCGTAAATACCAATGGTAGCATTTCCGGGTACCGGAGCCTTGCCACGCCACAGACAGGTGTTAACCAAGAACAGGTCGTAGATACAAAGGGTGGCATCACTACGATTGCCTTTGCTGGCAGTGCCAACCTGGGAGATAAACTCTACCTGGGAGGTTCCCTGGGCATCGACATGCTGAATTACAAAAGAAATTCGACCTATACCGAATCTGATGCCACTTCCAATGCATCCAACAATTTCCAAAACTTTTCTGTTGGGGAAACACTGGAAACTAATGGCGCGGGTATTAATCTTAAAATAGGGCTGATCTTTAAACCCATCGATCAACTGAGACTTGGTCTGGCTTTCCATAGTCCAACCTGGTATGAACTGAAAGACAAGTACACGACCACCGTCACCACCAACCTTGAAGGTTATGGCGGATCGGGCCAGTTAACCCAAAGTTCGACGGATCTTGTAGGACAGCCCGGAGAATTTAGCTACAGTTTTTTGAACCCCTGGAGAGTCATGGGCGGTATATCATACGTGTTCAGGGAAGTCAATGACGTGACCCGTCAAAAGGCCTTTGTTACAGCCGATGTTGAATACGTGAATTATGCAGCTTCCTCTTTCAGCGAAAGCGGAGGTACTTCAAGTGGATATTTCAATGACCTCAATAATATTATTGACAATCAATATTCTAGCGCGATAAACGTAAAGCTGGGTGGCGAGCTTAAGTTCAATACGCTAATGGTCAGGGGTGGTTTCGGGTATTTCAGCAACCCATATAAAGACAAGTCTACCAAAGGCAGCAGGATGAATATTTCGGGTGGACTTGGTTACCGCGACAAGGGGAAATTCATTGACCTTACTTATGTTCACCAGTTGGCCAAAGACGTATATTATCCTTACCGTTTGCAGGACAATGAATTTTTTCCTGTAAAATTAAACGGCGGTGCTGGCAATATAATTCTGACAGTCGGATTTAAGTTCTAAGGTTTTTTATGGATCTTATAAAAAGAGTCCAACTTTGGTGGAGTTGGTTTCAATTTCCTCTACGGGCCGGTCAAATAGAGAACTGGTTTGGAGGCATTAAATTCCCAGATCTTTTGCGAGATTGTCGAATGTTGACCATTGAACCTCCGGATCTTTTCGAAACCAGGTCATTTGGCGTTTGGCAAAATTTCTGGTATGTTGCTTTATTTTTTCCACGGCTTCTTCCAGCGTACAGTCGTTTTCCAAATACCGGAAAAGTTCCTGGTAGCCTACCGTTTGTAACGCTTTAAGGTGTCGGTGGGGGAACAATGATTCTACCTCTTTCAGTAAACCAGCTGTCATCATACCTTCCACCCTTGCATTAATTCGCTGGTATAAAATTTCACGTGGCCAGTCTATACCTATTTTGCGGATGTTAAACGGCCGTTGTTTCTTAATCCCGACCCGGTAGTCAAGGATTGAGTTGCCTGTAAATAACTTCACCTCCAGTGCTCTCATGATCCTCACGCGATTATCCTTTTCCCCGGTTGAGGTCATAAATGCAGGATCAATTTCGTTTATCCAGGCCCGTAACTGTTCTAGTCCGCCCTCCGTCCATGCCTGCTGAACCCTTTTCCGGGTTTCCTGGTCGGGTGATGGGATGTCATCAATTCCTTCGCAAAAAACTTTTACGTATAAACCTGTTCCACCGGCTACCAGGGCAATTTTTTTTTCGGTAAAGATTTGTTTTGCTGCAGTCAGTGCCTCCTGTTCAAATACGACGGTATCGACGGGTTCATGAATGGAATGACTGTTAATAAAATAATGTGGGCATTGTGCAAGTTCTGCGGGAGATGGCTTTGCTACGCCAATATTCATTTCACGATAACATTGTCGAGAATCTGTGGAAATGATGGAGGTTTGGAAATGCCGTGCTGCCTGAAGGGACAGGGCTGTTTTTCCTGATGCAGTGGGACCAACTATGATGATGGCCGTAGGCCCGTTGTCGGGTTCGAAAAACATTTTAGAATTCTTCTTCTCCTTCCGTGGCTGTTGTGGTATCCTCGTCTGCTTCAGTATCCACTTCGATGTCGTCACCGCCTTCGGTTCCAAAACCTTCTTCCCCCGCCGTGAGGTCATATTTCTCCTCGATATCTACAAAACGATCACCAAGCAGGCTTTTAGTTCCATACTGGCTCGGTGCTATGCCTTCGGCCCTGACCATATAAGGATACGTAAGTTTTGGATTTTCTTCTTTTGAAACACTGATCAGTTCAACCTGGAACGGCCAATTCCTGGTGAAGTCGTAGGTATACACAAATTTTTGATTAGGGTCCTTGATCTCCGTGCCGATAGGCGTTTCTGTCATCAGCAGCGGTTCAACAGGATAAGCCTTTTCGTATTTTTCAAGGGTGATCTCTCGTCCGCGGGCCCAGTTGTCGTTACTACGATAAAATGTAGCCTGGTGTTTATTGTCAAACTCAAAACTCTTAAGTATGCAGAGATGAAGATCAAAAAAATTCTGTGTATGCTTTATGGCAATATCACGGTAGATACTGTCATCTTCTTCAAAATATACCCTGAACTTAAGTATAGCCATGCATTATAATTAATGTCCGAAGTTAATTATTTTTAAATGACTTTACAGGATTGAGGCCCAGCAGTTTAGCTTGTACAACCATATAATGATATGCTGCTTCATAAGAATTGACGATCTCACCGTCAAGTATAGCGTCTTTTATGGCATTTTTAATTTCGCCAACTTCTCTGCATGGACCAATTCCAAACACCTCCATGATCTCCTCCCCTGTTATCGGTGGCTGCCAGTTCCTGATCCTGTCTTTTTCTTCCACTTCCCTAAGCCTGTTGCGGACTTCCTCGAAGTTCTCAAGATATCGTTTAACTTTTTGCCGGTTCTTCGATGTGATGTCTGCTTCGCACAGTGTCATCAGGCTTTCCAGGTCCTGGTCGGCATCAAACAGCAACCTTCGGATGGCCGAGTCCGTTATATTTTCTTTGGTAAGGCTGATGGGCCTCAGGTGTAGTTCCACAAGTTTTTTCACAAATTTCATCCTGTCGTTTAAGGGTAGTTTGAGCCTTGCAAAGATTTTGGGGACCATCCTTCCCCCTACTACTTCATGACCATGGAAGGTCCAACCGTGGCCATCTTCAAACCTCTTGGTCGCGGGTTTACCAATGTCGTGTAGGATCGCAGCCCACCTCAACCAGAGGTCGTTCGTATGATCGGCTATATTGTCGAGTACCTGTAGGGTATGGTAAAAATTGTCTTTATGACCTTTGCCATCTATATATTCTGCACCGGCCAGATCGGTCATCTGCGGAAAAATAACCTGTAGAAGTCCGGTAATATACAAAAGATGAAAACCAACCGATGGTTTTCGGGAAAGAATGATTTTGTTTAGTTCTTCGGTTATACGTTCCTGTGAAATGATGTCTATCCGTTGTACATGACTCCGGATACCGAGCAGTGTATTTTCTTCGATTAGAAATTCCAGCTGGGCGGCAAATCGAATCGCCCTTAACATACGCAGGGGATCATCACTGAAGGTGTTACCAGGTTCAAGTGGTGTACGAATCAGTTTATTTTGGAGGTCGTCAACACCGTTGAACGGATCTATGAGCGTTCCGTAATCAATTTTATTTAGGCTGATCGCCATAGCATTGATGGTAAAATCCCGCCTTAACTGGTCGTCTTCAATGGTGCCTGGCGCTACCTCGGGATTTCTGGAAGCTGTACGATAACTTTCCTTTCTTGCGCCCACAAATTCAATGTCGAGAGCTCCTACCCTGATGTGGGCTGTGCCGAAATTTTTAAAAAATGATACCGGTGGGTGAGGGTTGAATAAAGCGGCTACGGCATGTGCCAGTTCGATACCGTCGCCGGTACACACAATATCCGCATCGCGGGTTTCGCGCCCCAACAGTTTATCGCGCACAAAACCTCCAATGACATAAGAAGCCATCCCAAGGGCCTCAGATGCGGTGGTGATCTTGCTAAAGATCAACGATTCTGTAGCGGTGCATTCGATCTGCATAAGGAGGTAAAGTTAGCGGATTAACGGATTGTCGAATTAGCGAATTGGCGAATTGGCGAATTGGCGGATTATCGCCGGCAGTGATTCAAATTGCGAATTATAGATTCTTACAAGTAATTCGTCAATCCGTAAATCCGCTAATCCGTCAATCCGCCAATCCGTAAATCCGTAAATCCGTCAATCCGTAAATCACCGCAGGTGGAATCCGTCAATCGTTCTAAGCAACTGTTCATCCCGGATGAATTGGGCGCAGTTGAAATGTGTAAGAGGACAAGCTGGACGGCCATGCAATCCACAAGGACGGCAGAGAAGTGCAACCGGCGTTTCAACAATAAAACTACGGTCGCTCAAAGGACCAAAGCCAAAACCCGGAACGGTGGAACAATAGACCGCTGTTACGGGGGCATTCACTGCAGATGCAAAATGCATCGGGCCAGAATCATT
>JANMMA010000034.1:0-2393 GCA_031372815.1 Sphingobacteriales bacterium | reverse complement strand
TTTTGCGCATAGCAGGCTTACAATAAAATTGCTTTTAAGCTCATTAATACCCGTGCCTGCAATAAAACGTGCCTTTATCTTCCCGGTGTTAATGTCCATTACATCCAGGCCATGCTCAAATGTACCTATCCATAATTCATTTCCTGAGACAGCAAGACCATGGATATTAGAATATGAAATGGAGTTAGGGTTCCCGGTTGGCCGGTATTGGGTAACTGTACCGGTAGCAAGATGAATTTTGTTAAGGCCTGCGTCTTCTGTGCCTAACCATAAATGTCCCATGCTGTCGTTACAAATTTCCCTTACCACACTGCCGCTAATACTGTTGGGTGAATTATCGGGAAAGTATTTTTGAAAAACGGCAAACTGCTTTGAATAATAGTTGATGCCGCCAAAATAAGTCCCGGCCCACATACCACCTTCCTTATCCTTGCACAGTGTATATACTGCATTGTCTGATAGTGAGTAAGGGTCTGCTAATTTTTTTTTGAGCTGGACAAAAGTTTGGGTTGGGATATTATAAATAAAAATGCCTGACTCAGTAGCCAGCCAAAGCTCATTTTCATTATATCTTTTTATATCGCGCACATAGATAGTGGTTTTATCAGGGTTGAGGGTAAGTATATCTGTGTAATCAGACTTCGTAATATCGAACCGCTTAAGCCCCTGGCTGGTAGTACCTGCCAATAAAATCCCTTTTCCAGCCGTATAAATTTTTACAATCGCGTAAGAAGCGGGCTTGGAAGAATGTGCAAACAGGTTGAAAACGGTAAAGGAATCATTGGCTTCATTGTATTGTTGTAACAACCCGTTTGAAGTACTTACCCAGATATCCCCCTCTTCAGAAAGGCAAAGAGAACTGGCGTTAAAATATAGCGAAGGGGGAAAGGCTTTTATCTTCTTTGCTTTGAAATCATAGCGGTAAAGCGTAATCCGGGAGATGAACCAGAGCCTGCCCTCAGCATCCATCTGAAGGGCGTTGATTTCAGTAAGGGAATCTATAAACCGCACCATCCTTTCCTTTTGCCTGTCGAAAAGGTAAAGACCTTTTTGACAACCCACCCACAAGCTGTTATTTTTATCAACCATCAGGTCGCCAATCAGGTTTGTTTCTAATGACTTCCCTTCATCATGCATGTCATACACTTTAAAATGGTAACCATCAAAGCGATTAACACCATCCTTAGTTCCAAACCATAAAAAGCCGCTGCTGTCCTGCGCACTACAGAACACCGTGTTATTGGAAAGCCCCGTTTCCACCTGGTAATTTCTGAAAAAAAATGACTGAGACTTGATATTTGTCACACTAAGTATCAATAATATCAACCCAGGTAACCTGGCAAAAGCAAATTGATTTATTGTTGAAATCATAAGCCGTCATTTCCCTGTCCAATATAGTGTAAACCAACGTCTTCAATTACAGTTTATTTTTAGTGTCAGGCAACAAAAAATGAAACAAATTGTCAAAATTTTGAAACTGGGTGAATGAGGCATAATAAGGAGATGGTTTTACTTTATGCTATTAATTAAAAGAACTTTAAAAGGAGATTGGTCAATGGATCGGTTGCCAGCTTCGATAAGTTTTGCTGAAATGATGTCATAGTTATGCTACTCCGACTGTTGTTAGTTACGTCCAGGTTGCAATTAGTCAAACGTTTTTAACATTAAAATTGCTTGAGAATGAAAAAGAAGAACCAGTTTGTTCAAAAAACTTTTTGCACAATGTTTGGGATGCTGCTTTGTATTGCAGTATTTGCACAGCAAAAGGTTACAGGCACCATCAGGTCTGCGTCTGGCGAACCTGTCCCTGGTGCTACTATCACCATTAAAAATACTGCAACAACTGTAGTAGCAGATAACACGGGGACATTCAGTATTGAGGTGCCAGCGGGTGGTGTACTTGTAATAAGTTCGGTTGGTTACAAACCAAAAGAAATCTCTGTAACCGGTACAACTGTTAACGCAGTACTTGAACTCACAGATGGTTCTTTGAATGATGTTGTAGTGATTGGATATCAATCTGTAAGAAAGAAAGATCTTACAGGCGCAGTAAGTTTAATTGACCCTAGAACAGCTAACCGTTATACTGCCAATACCGTGGCAGAAAGTATTCAAGGCCTCGCGACAGGTGTCACCGTTCGTAACACAGGCACACCCGGCGGAGCTGCTAAAATTGATATCCGTGGTGCAGGTACTTTTGCCGGCAACAATCCACTGTATATAATTGATGGCATGTATTCAGATGCTACACCTGATTTTAATCCAAATGACATTGAATCAATCCAGATTTTAAAGGATGCTTCTGCAGCCGCTATCTACGGAAGCAGGGCGGCTAATGGTGTTATTATTATCACTACAAAAAGAGGAAGAAAGGGTCCTGTTGTTATTTCCGG
>JANMMA010000032.1:0-2744 GCA_031372815.1 Sphingobacteriales bacterium | reverse complement strand
GCTCAATATTGCTTCGCCCATGTATGTGCAGGTCGATAAAACCGGGTGCTACAACAAGCCCGGCAGCATTGATCACCTGCTTTCCTTTTATAGGTTCACTGCTAACCTGCATGATCCGACCTGCTGTTATGCCTACATTTCTGACTGCGTCGAGCTTAGTCTCCGGATCAATCACCCTTCCGCCGCTGATTACCATATCATAGATAATATCCTGGGCTGATAATGAAAAACCAGCCAGCATCAACATGGATAAACTGACGATGAGTTTGTTGAATGACGTCATATTGCTTGCATTATTTTAATTCAAATAGGACAAGGTCGATTTTTTCTTTCGATCGCGAAGCTAACGTATATGAGCCCCCTGGCTTCAGGTAAATGAATTTGCCATTGCTAATCTTCATTTTACCTTTTATGTCTTTTTCCTTTATTTCGATAAGATCTCCTTCTACAAGTGCTGCGATAATTGGCCCGCGGTTGTTTATGTGCTCTTCACTATTTATAGCCACGATCCTGTAAGCAATGGCTTTTTCATTCTCCAGTACAACATTAAAAGGTAGGGGTTTTCTGCCGTCTGCCGGATGATAGGAAGACATTATCTCAATATCAGTCACATGAAAGATATCGCTATCAACATTGCTTACACGGTGGATACGAGCTGTAGAGAATTCTTCATATGATACACTACCGGCTTGCGAATTTTCTTTTTCCGACCATGCCATCCCTTTGAGTTGCGATTTTACATAAGTGTTGGTAAATCTCAGAAACAGTGACGGAGTTTCGTGAATATGAAAAAGAGTGGTGTCGCCCGGTGATATATGGACATCCATCATCCGAAAATACTGGTTCACTATAACCGGCTTATGGCGTGGCTCTTCGCGAACCGGCACCTGTGAAAAAGCATGCATGCCTGCTATGCAACAAACTACCGTTAACACAATGATCCTTTCCATCAAGCTATTTTTTAATGGTGTCCGGGTAGTCTAATACAAGGTTTAAAAAAGCCACAATACCCGTTTTAAAACCTGATTCATCAAGGAAGAAATCCGGTGTATGATGTCCGCCAGATTTTTTCGGATCTGCCCCTTTAGGCAGGCCACCAATATTAAAAAATAATCCTGGCGCCTGCTGAGCAAAAAATGAAAAATCTTCGGAACCGGTATCAGGAGGTATAAGGACAACGTTGTTTGCCCCTGCCGCTTTTTGTAATGACGGCAACATGGCTGTTGTCAAAGCAACATTATTGAAAGTAACCGGGTAATGAATCGAATATGGTAACTGAACAGTGGCTGTTGCACCGGCTGCTTCAGCAGTCCTTACAACAATTTCATGGATTCTCTTATGAACAAGTAATTCATCGCCATCACTAAGTGTTCGCACAGTACCCAGCATTTCCACCTGTTCAGAAATGATGTTCGACCGGTTACCACCGTGAAAAGATCCAATGGTAACAACTGCGGGGTTCTCGGTGATATTTACATTCCGACTAACAATGGTCTGAAGGGCGTAAACAATTTGCGAGCCTATCAATATTGGATCTACAGAAGCCCAGGGTTCTGCGCCGTGAGAGGCCTTACCCTTGACCGTTATCTTCATGTCCGAAACGCCTGCAAGCATCCCGGCCGGGCGGTAACTGATCTTTCCCACTTCCAGCTGAGCGCCTTCGTGAAGACCAAAAATCACATCCACCTTTGGGCTATTCATCACACCTTCCTTTACCATTAGTTCAGCGCCGCCTTCTTCACCTTTTGGTGCACCTTCTTCAGCGGGTTGAAATATAAATTTTACGGTTCCTCTAATGTCTTTCTTCATCCCCGCCAGGATCTCCGCAACGCCCATCAATATAGCCACATGCGCATCATGTCCGCACGCGTGCATAACACTAACTTCTTGTCCGTTATAAGTAGATTTTACTTTAGATGCGAAAGGCACATTTGTTCTTTCCATGACCGGCAGGGCATCCATATCCGCCCTCAATGCGATGACCGGGCCGGGCCTGCCGCCTTTTAAAATGGCTACTACGCCTGTTTTTGCCACGCCTGTCGTGACTTCCAGGCCCAATGCTTTCAAATGTTTGGCCACCAGTTCTGCGGTTCTTGTCTCCCGGTTTCCCAGTTCAGGATGTTCGTGTATATCCTCCCGCCAGGCAATTACTTTAGGTTCGATTTTATTTACGGCAGGCAATATCAATGTATTATGGTCTTTCTGCTGCGCCATTGCTGAGTGGAAAACAATAACGCATAGGGTCAGGAGCAGTTGTTTCATGCAGTTTGGTTGTTGTTTATGGGTCAATCAAAAATATAGTAATTTAACACGGCTCCCGGAATAATTGTCCCCAGAAATGTGAAGGCTATGCACATAGATCAAAATGCATCCCGAGGTGATCAGCAGACAATGACGTTAATTACTAGATGCAAACATGAAAGTATTTTTTAGTTGAACAATTTGAAGTACTAAGCTATGAACACACTCCCTGAACATATTCGGTATAAGAAAATAACACAAAACAGCGAACACTTTTTTTTCCTAAAATCGAATTCACTCAATGATGATATTGCTTTTATTCAATATAATAAAATAAAGAACGTTTGCCTTAGCGAAAATAATGAATATGATCTCTTAAACGTATTGCCCATAGTTCATATTGATTGCATCCAAAACCTTCGTATTTATGTTAAGAAAATCGATTTAAAAGGGTTAGATAAACTTACAAGTTTAGAAGAATTAAGCATTGGAGAGGAATATCA
>JANMMA010000030.1:0-8019 GCA_031372815.1 Sphingobacteriales bacterium | reverse complement strand
GAATCGTCAGGCATCTGCCCATGATCCTTCCTTCATATGAAGTCTTCGGCTGCGATATAAACCTTGAAATGATTTCATGGAACAGGGATCATATTCACGGTGTACAATTCAATATGTCCGGTTATCATCCCCCTACTGATTATCCTTCAGAAAATTTTGGCTTGGTCTATGCCATTTCTGTATTGACCCACATTGAAGGAAGTGAACAACTTCTATGGTTGATGGAAATTCACAGGATATTGACCAGCGATGGAATATTTCTTTTCACCACTCACGGTGAACACTACACGCAACAACTCTTCAGGTCAGAAAAAAAACACCTTGCGGCAAATGGATATTTTACCAGGAACTATCGGGTAAAAGGACATAGGATGATGACCACTTATAATGCTTCGTCAATATTTATGAATATGCTATCGCCTTACTTTACCGTATTGGAGTTTCATGAAGGGCATAAGGATATATCGAAAACAGGGGGACAGGACCTTTGGATCGTTAGAAAAATATAACGAATCAGGATAAAATATCTTTTCTCCGAAAAGCAATAATAGAGCCTGCCCAAAATCCAATGATGTGAATGGTCAATATGCCAGCAGAACGCATAACAGCAGGAATGTTTTCCACTGACCCAATGATCTGTTCATTGTCTGCGTTTACTTTCACATCGAAGAAACCTTTCCACGCCAGCATATGTGAGGTAAAAAGGTAAGGCTTCACAATATTAAAAATGGGAAGATTAAGTGTATTAAGAATGGTAAAAAGGATCACAATACTCATGCAGGCAATAATGGGTCCGATGGAATTTTCTGCAAATATGCTTAAGAAAAATGCCAGGGAAGCAACGGTGACCATGGCCAGTGCGGCAAATCCAAATGCGGCGAGATATCTCCAGAAAGTATCTTTTTCAATAATCTGTGTTACCAGCTCACTTTTCATAATGATAAGGTCGTCTGTTCCAAAGATAAGCATGGATACAAAGAGTGCCCAGATCGCCATCCACACCAGTAGCATGAGCGTATAAATACATGATGCAAGGAATTTTGCGGAAATCAGTTTATCCCGGCTTACCGGTTTAGTTACCAACAGTCTAAGCGTCCCCATATTAGCCTCTCCCGAGATCATATCACCCGCTACAAGTGCAATCAGCAGCGGTACGTGGATCAATAAGGTTTGCAATATGATATAGGCGAGGAGATAGCCGTTTAATACTTTACCGTCTATATCAAAACTATCAGACAAGGCCTGCATTCCAAATTTGATATAGCTTTCCCCATCCACATAAAAACCCATTTGTATCAGTCCAACGATAGCAGAGATAGCAGCGAACGCAATAAACGTCCTTGGTTTCCTGAATACTTTAAACAATTCAATGCTAATTAGATTCCACATTCTTCAGGGGATTTGTAAGGGATAAGAAATATTCTTCCAGGGTGTTCCTGGGCTTTATGGAAACCACATCAATCCCTGCTAGAACCAACTCGCGGGTAAACACAGGAATATTACCTTGCTGGACCTTTATGACGGTAACATTTTTTGCTGATGGCTGAACAAATTCACGCCAGGATGACTGACACACCCATTGGTAACAGAGGTCAGGATTAGATGCCGTTACTTCGAGCATTACATGTTCGGGATCAAGAAGGTCCTTCATTTCGCCTTCAACAATTTTTGATCCACGATCTATAATGATCAGCCGGGTGGCAATCTGTTCCATTTCGCTAAGCAGATGTGAAGATACCAGGAGTGTTTTACCAAAATCCCTGCTGAGTGAATTGATCAGATTTCTCATGTCGGCAATGCCCTGAGGATCCAGCCCATTTGTGGGCTCGTCGAGAATGATCAATGACGGGTCGTGCACCATGGCAACGGCAATGCCTAACCGCTGTTTCATGCCCTGGGAAAAAATTTTCACCTTTGAAGTAGAACGTTCAGCTAAGCCGACTTGCTCTAGCTTATTCATGATCAGCTTCCTGTTTGGCCTGATGCCGCTAAGCCTGGCAAAAACCGAAAGGTTTTCGGCTGCGGTAAGATAATTATAGAGGTCCGGCCTTTCAATAACAGCACCTGTATTCTTGAGTATTTCATTCCGGTGTTTGAATAAATCCATGCCTTGTATAAAAATCTGCCCTGAAGTAGGGCGGATGAGGGTAAGCAACATCCTGATTGTGGTGGACTTACCAGCGCCGTTCTGTCCAAGAAACCCACACACATCACCTTTGTTGACCTTAAAGGAAAGATCCCTAACTGCATGAAAATCACCGAATTTTTTGCTCAGATGCTGAATTTCAATAATTGTGGGCATGAATAATGGTTAATAAATATTTTATCAACAAAATTAGCGGTTAGAAGTTGTGTAAATCAGTCGATTGTATTTTATCGCACTGTTTTTTTGAAAACTGCACTTGCAATTGCGAATTCTAAACCCTTACTTTGTTTCATCAATCCTTCGAATAGCCGTCGCACTTACCGCAATATCTCCGTAAAAGCTTACTGATCCAACGTCGCTGAATAACTTCTAAACCACAAAAATGAAGTCAGCGCTCAGCAATGGAACAATCCATTCAGAAATTTTCGCGCAAATGATCCAGGAATCTTCCCGGCGTCATCCATCCCTTCACTTTTGCTGTATTAGCAGGGTTAGACCATCCAACAGAACGATTCGATTTTTCGCCATTTGATGGCATGATATATATACGATAAAATTATTATTAGAGGTTGTGATTTCCTTAACGGGGCCTCTTTTCTAGGAGGCCCCATTTTTAATGTGGAAATTATGTAGTGTGGGAATGTGGGAATGAATCTGATAGTAATTATTCAGTAAATCAGAGTCCAAAGATCAAACACGTGCGAGTAGACTTGAGACGAATGATTGGAAAATATAGACTTTAGACAGACGTAGTGATTAATAATTAACCAATTTCTTACCGATACTTTTATCCACTTGATGACCATTTCCAGGATTCCTGGTATTTCTTAACCTGACACAAAAAAAGTAATTATGGAAACTTCATTCTTCACAGGTTTTGGTCATTTCTGCAGATTTATAATTGTAGCGGCCATCGTAGTGACAAGTATCAATGCAACGCTTAAGACAGAGTACTTTACCATCAAAGTTCAGAAGGAGCAAACGAAAAAGCTCATCGACTTCAGGGGTGAATCAACCAAAAACAAAAAGGTTGCCCTGAAATGGAAGATCAATGAACAAGGCAATTATTCGTACACCATTGAAAAAAGCCGCGATGGTGAAAACTTTTCTGAAGTTGAATCAAGCAACATTAAGGCAGAGGATAAGGGAGAATTCACATGGGTGGATGCCTATCCCAAAATGGTGAACTGCTACCGTCTGAAACTTACAGACGAACATGGAGAAATCACATACTCCAAGGTTCTCGTCATTCAAATGTTTAAAACGGGCCAGGTTAGTCTTGTAGGTGCAACACCCGATCTCTCTGTGAATGATATTAATGTTGACGTTCAGATGAAAGAAGATGCTTTTGTAACACTAAACATTACCGATAAGGATGGCAAGATCGTAATGCAACAAAAAGAAAGGGCTAAAGAGGGCATGAATCAATTCTCTATAAAAGGTTCAAGCGCAATGAATCCCGGTAGCTATTTTCTTAAAGTAGTTGTTAACGGCACTGACTGCCTGCTCGTGCAACTTATTAAGTCGTAACCAAAACTCACTTTCTCATTCGGCATCCCCCACCACGAGGCGGGGGATGCCATTTTCAATTAAAGTATTGACCGCATTTGCACTATATTTAACCACAGCATCTTCTTGTAACGGTGAGGATACCTCATATCCAATACCATTTACCTAAGCACTATAAAGATCAAACATCAGCACTATAAGAATGCAAAAAATATTCGCAACAGCATCAATACTGGCAACCATTCTTGCAATCTTTCTCTCCATCAGGCTATCTCAACCCGCCCCGGTTAAAAGAGGGAATTCTACTGATTCAACCTTTTCAGTACAAAACGCATTTTTACATTTGAAAAAAATTGCGGCCCTGCCTCATATGCTTGGTAGTGACAATCATAGGCAGGTAAGAGAATATATTGTTGCACGGTGCAAAGCACTGGGTTTTGATACAGAAATTCAGGATGCCATGCCAGTTACAGAAAACTGGGGCAATCTGCAAACAGCTTCAATAAAAAATATCATTGCTGTAAAAAAAGGCACTTATAACAGTAAGGCAGTTATGTTAATGGCGCATTACGATAGTGAACCTAATACCGCAGCTGCTGCAGATGATGGCGCCGGTGTGGTCGCAATACTAGAAACCGCAAGAGCATTGCAAAAAACAGTGCCACTTAGAAACGACCTTATATTGTTGTTCACAGATGGAGAGGAGTTGGGGCTAATGGGCGCTACCGCATTTATAGAGGAAAATCCACTTGTCAGAAATATTGGTATCGTTCTAAATTTTGAAGCCAGGGGCAATAGTGGTCCAAGCAACATGTTTGAAGTGAACGAACAAAATGGATGGGCTATTAATGAATATGCCAATGCTGCTGCACATCCCTTTGCAAACTCGCTTGGCTATGAAGTATACAAAAAACTGCCCAACAGTACTGACTATACCATTTTTAAAGAGGCCGGTATAACAGGGCTCAACAATGCTTTTATAGATGGATTTGTGAATTATCACAGCCCAACAGATACACCTGAAAACCTGGATTTACGGAGCTTGCAACACCACGGAGAAAATATGCTTAGCCTGGCGAAGCACTTTGGTAACTTAAATATAAAAAGTACAAAAGCGCCGGACGCCAGCTATTTCAATGCAGTGGGCGGATGGTTTATCCATTATCCTTCTGCCTGGAATGTATATCTGATTTTATTGGTCAACATACTCCTCATATGGTACCTGATATCTATTTTTAAAAACAAACAGACAAATGCCGGAGAATTCATTATTTCGGCAATCCTTTTCCCATCCGTATTAGCCATAGTGTTTTTTGCGGTACAATTTCTACTACAAAAAATAATCAATTGGTACCCTATGTACACCCATTTTCATGAAAATAACGCCTATAACAGCAAGTGGTATTTTCTGGCAATGTCGTCGGTGGGTGTTTTCTTTTTCTCACTCATTTATTATTTGGTAAGTAAAAAAATCAGATTTCATTCCTTGTTTGCAGGCATCTTACTTGTTGCAACATTGCTGCTGGATGTCATGCAATATGCAATTCCCTCCGCAAGTTACCTTTTATCTATCCCACTCCTGTTTCTACTGGCAGCTCATATCTTTTTATCGGGCAGCAAAAAATTCAAGAACAGTCGCCGGGCTGTTACAGTATTTAATGTTGCAGCGGCTCTACCTGCCATATTCATTCTGGCCCCTATAATATACTTTACTTTTATTGCATTTGGGCTTGGCCATAATATGCCCCTTGTGGCAATTGCAGGAACCTTACTTACCGGTTTGTTGCTGCCTGTGTGGAATGACGGTTCCAACACCATTAACCCAAGCCTTCCTTTTTTAGCATCGGTAGCTATCCTAATGTCTTTGTTCTTCGCTCATCAGCATTCAAGTTTTGACAAGGAGCATCCGCTTCAAACAAATATCAGGTATGAGAAAGATGCCAGTACCGGAAAAGCCTACTGGGTTTCAGAATATGCGCAACTTGATAAATGGACAAGTCAATTTTTTACCAATAAAATTACAGAGAAGCATGACTGGGGTTCAAGGCTAATTAACGAAGCAACTTCAATGCCTTTGCCAGCACCTGAAGCTGTAATGATTAACGATAGCATGGCAGATCATAAACGATTTGTTACCATTCAGTTCAAAGCCACCCGTGAAGCCGTTGTGAGTTTGAATATATCTATTAACGACAGCAGTGAAGTTTCTTGTGTAAGCATCAATGGTAAATCATTTATGGCCATGAGAGATGGAAAGAAAGCCTTTCATCACAACATATATTTTGGTGGTAGCATGCCTGGCGGTGCAGCGGCTTTATTTGAGTTGCCTGCGGATAAAAAGCTGGATATTACTGTAAGTGATAAGACCATAGGATTGCCTGCGCTTAAAGGTTATGATACCCGTTATCCTCCCGGCATTATACCCGGAACAGACTTTGGAAGTAATACGGTGCAGGTTAGGAAACGCTTTGTTTTGTAGGATGAAAAATAATAACTACACCGCCTGAGCCAACCGGACAGTCCCGGCAGAGCCTACTTATTTACATCCAGGTATTCCCTCAGATTCCTGACATACTCTTCAAACGCCTTAATACCTTTTTTTGTAATCTTGCACAAAGTCTGTGGATAGTTATCCTTGAATTGTTTTGTGATGTCGATATAACCTACTTCTTTCAGCTTTTGCAACTGCACACTTAGATTGCCAGCGGTTGAATTGGTTTTTTCTTTCAGGAAAGTGAATTCCGCCTCCTTAACACTGACCAACAGAGAAACTACTGCGAGCCTTAGCTGAGAGTGTAAAATAGGATCAAGGTCTTTGAAATCACTCATGATGAAAGTTACTTGCCCACTGCTTTTGATGTTCTGACAAATCTTTGTTGAGCAATATGTCCCGGAATAAGATATCCAATGGCTACACATGCCGCATGAATCAGCAGAATGTTCTTTCCCAGATCTTTGTAGAATACAAAAATAATAATAGCTCCTGCCCAGTTTACGAAAGCGCCCGCAGTCAGCAGTTTATACCTGAAAGCTGAAGCATGAATATACATCCAGAATCCATAGAGCAACAAGAGGTATCCGAAATTAACGCCCGTCCTGTTAACACCCGTTGTGGCATTCCCAAATACCATAATAACAAGGCTTATAAAAAATGCCGCGCCCATTCTTTCCACCATTTCATTTGTATACGTCTTTACACCTTGCACCTTAGTTTTAAAAAGCTTGTTTTTGAATATCGAGTATAACATAAAAAAAATGCCCACTACCCCAAAATAATTCCATATGACATACTTGTTTGGAGCATCAATGACGATCATTATATAGTTAATGATACTGGCAAGGAAAAGCATCCATCCCCATACTATCCATCCCAGTCCACTATCTTTTTCCTCTTCCTTAGCTCTTCCGATCATCTGTTCGATGATCTTAATGCTATCTTCCCCTGTTAATTTGTTCTTCTCCATGTTCAGCTGTTTGCTTGTTTAAATTTCTATGTTCCAGGTTCTGCTGATTTTTTTCCATTGTCAGCTGTTTGCTTGTTTGAATTTTGCTTTCAGCATATATCCCGGAATGATCCAGGCACATATTACCGCTACTGAGATCAGCAAAGAATGGTAATGGAAATTGACAAAGTTGGATAAGATGGATAGTGCCCAGCAAATGATGCCTCCATAGATCAATGGCCTAAACTTCAGTATGGTTCCTGATAAAAAAGTCGGAACACCATAAAATAGCAACACAAAGGGATAATTATACAGATAAAACTCCGGTATCCTTCCAACAATTAGCCCACCAAGGAACATCATCACTACAAAGGTTATCCAGACATATCCAATAAGCTCATTGGCATAAGTTCTTACAACCCGGTTTCTTCCTTCCTTACGCAGGTAAAACAACATATAAATAACAGCAAGCCATGAAGTCATCCATATCAATTGCGGTTTATCATAATGCAAGATAGTATCCAGTACAAAGAATCCCAGGCTACAAAAAAGAATTACCCAGCCCCAGAGCAGATACAATTGTCCATTTTCGCTAATGTGGTTTTTGGCTTTCAGGATCATGCTCTGAATTACCGCCAGGCTTTCCTCTTTTGTTAACTGGGACTCTTGCATACTGTTTAGTTTGACTTTATCATTTAAGCATAGAAAGAAAATACTTTACCTGGCCTGCACCCCAATGCGGATAAATGGAAGATTTTGGCTTACTGGCTTCAAAGAGTTTCAGGGATTCTTCAAATAAAACCTTTGCTTCTGCTTTACTTCCACCAAATTGCTCTGGTGTATAAAACTTATCCTGTCCTTCCAACATATAGACCCTTGGGTTTTTTGGATCTAATGCTTTTGCTTTTGAAAGTGCTTCCG
>JANMMA010000440.1:0-51300 GCA_031372815.1 Sphingobacteriales bacterium | reverse complement strand
TGCTCAGGACAGAATTGGTTAATGCAGCACCAGGTATTACTGACAATATGAGCCGATATCATGTTCAGGATATTGCAGAGCGAATACGACAAGCATTAAATCCAAGATAAAAAGCTACAAAAGCTTATGGCTTTTGTAGCTTTTTATCTTGGATTTAATGTGGTAATTGGACAATGTGGTGAATGTGAGAATGAAAATGTGAAAATGCCAATACATAAAAAGCGGTTTTCAAACTCCAGGATAAAAGCTTTGCTTTTATCCTGGAGTTAATGTGGCAATTGGTAAATGTGAAAAGTGTGGAAATGCAGATTTAATGTGGTAATTGACAAATGTGACAAGTGTAGGAATGCAAATAAAAAAAGCGGCTGAAAACATTCAACCGCTTTTTTATGCTTTGTATTCAATCCGTAATTCGCAATTCGTAATCCTGCAGAGCAGGCGCAATCCGCCAATTCGAGAATTCGTTAATCCGCTAATTACTCGTACCTCAACGCTACAATCGGATCTAGGTTGCTGGCTTTCCAGGCAGGATATAAACCGGCAACAAGTCCAACTACAGAACAGATCAGTATTCCGCCGCCCATGATCTTCCAGGGAATAAGAAAACCGGTATCGAGGAAAGATCCTACCAGATTACCGACCAGTACACCCAGGATAATTCCAATGGTTGCACCCATCAGGCTAATGATGATCGATTCATACAGGAATTGCCGTCGTATACTTCCTTTTGTACCACCCAGTGCTTTGATCAATCCCACTTCTCTTGTTCTTTCCGAAACTGCCACCAGCATGATATTCATAAGTCCGATTGCCGCACCCATCAATGTGATAAAACCGATTGCACCGGCGGCTGCAGAAATGGTTCCCAATAATTTAATAAACGTTTCTGCGATACTGTCGCTCTTATCGACAAAAAAATTATTTTCTTCCGTGGTCGACAATCCTCTCACCGGCCGGAACGCTCCTTCTGCTTCACCTATAGCGGCATCCATCCTTTTATAATCATCTACCATTACTGCCAGTGAAAATGACTGGTTGGGATTAGTATATAATCGCCGGATGTTATTATACCCCGTAAAAATGATATTATCCATTTGCAGGAAAGCACTGGATCCCTTTTCCTTGGCTACACCCACCACGCGATATTTATTGCTTCCTACCCTGATGATCTTTTCCAGTGCGCGGTCCTTACGCTCACCAAAAAATTTCTTAGCTACATCGCTCCCAATTACACAAACATTTCTTCCACTCTCTACATCAAGCTTATTCAAATCACGGCCAAAATCAATCGTATATCCATTCAACAAAATATAATTCTCGTCGCCGCCATTAAGCGTAACCGTTGGGTTGGTCTTCTTGCTTCCGTAAAAAACCACCTGGCTCCTTGGCCCGTTGATTCCCATGGCAACTTTCGCGGGATAATCATAACGTTTCTTGAACTGACGGGCCTGCTCGAAAGTGATGATGCGGCCGGTGTTTGATTTCTTGACTTTCTTTGCCCTTTTATCCTGCTTCTGCACCTGGTCTCCATCACCTCCTACCCTTACCCTGCGCTCACGGAACCTTATACTGAAAGCATTGGCCCCCATAGTCGAAAAACTTTCCCTGAGGCTTGTATTCATGGCTTCAATAGCCGTAATGATACCTACCAGGGCCATAATGCCAAAAGCAATAATAGCTACTGTGATGCCTGTTCTTAACCGGTGCGACCTGACGGTATTTAGTGCCAGAATAAAAGTATCCCAGAATTTCATGCGATAAAAATACGGAATGCTAACGGGAAAAGCTGTGAAAGGAAGGATATGGGACGATTGGCGGAATTATCGGATTGACGGATTATCGGATTGACGGATTGGCGGATTGGCGGATTGGCGGATTGACGGATTGGCGGATTTGCGAAATGCCGGATGAACTAGTTATCGGACCCCAGTCACGTGAAGGCGGGATTAGCGTACGTAATTAATCTTACACATTCAGAAAGTTGAGCAGCAGTCCGGGCCTGATGCCCAGCAGAATAATCATTACTGCAGTGGCGACCAATACGGTTTTGAAACTTTTCGAAACAGTTATACCCGGATCAGGCGACTCTTTGAAATACATCGACTGAATGACCCTGAAGTAATAATATACACTGATTGCCGCACAGATGATACCGGTGATGACAAGCCAGAACATCTGTCCGGTCTTAACGGCCGCGACAAGCATGTAATATTTAGCGAAAAAACCCGCCGTCAGGGGAATGCCTGCCAGCGATAAAAGAAATATCGTGCAGGTTAGGGCAAGTACCGGCTCGTGTTTTCCCAGGCCATTGAAACCATCAAAGGTATAGTCCTTCATTTTGATCAATACCGCAAACATGCCGATTGTAGCAAGGCTATACGCAGCCGTGTAAAGTATCAGGCCTTGCTTGCCCATCCCATTCATTGCAAAAATAGCAAGCATCATAAAGCCTGCCTGTGCGATGGATGAATACGCCAGCATTCTTTTTACACTTTGCTGAAATACTGCCGTCACATTTCCGATGATCAATGTAACTGCAGTAATAATAGCAGCTAACAATTGCCACTGCCCATGCATTTTGCCGAAGGCATTTTCAAACAACCGAAGGAATGCTATGAACACAGCCGCTTTCACAATGGTCGCCATGAAAGATGTAAACACAGTGGGTGAACCATCATAAACATCCGGCGTCCAGAAATGGAATGGCGCAGCTGAGGCCTTGAAGGCCATGGAGACCATCATCAGCACAATACCCAACGCCATAACAGGCGATAAAGGGCCTAAGCCAATATTCATGGACGACATATAAAATGATCCCATGGATCCGTAGATCAGGGTGATTCCCATCAGCATAAGCCCGGTCGAAAAAGAACCCATCAAAAAATATTTCAGCGAGGCTTCATTACTTTTCAGGTTTTTCTTGTCACTGCCGGCAAGGATATACAAAGGAATGGAAATGATCTCTATGCCGATGAACAGCATCAGCAGACTTTGGAAAGCTGACACCACCGCAACACCACAGAGCACAAAAAAGATCAAGGCAAAATAATCGTAAACGTTATTTCCAACTTGTTCCATATCCGCACCGGAAAGTATAAAATAAATCAGCGTCGAAACAAAGGCAACAGTATTGAACAGCAATCCAAAACTGTTGAATTGAAGCATGCCTTTGGTCTCTACTGGAAAGAACGACAGTCCTGCAAATTCAAGCCAGTTGACAATAATCAGCATTACAATGCCAATGATGGCAACGTATTTGGCGGATGATTTTTTCTTCAGGACCACGCCCGAATACATCATCACAATTCCCCAAACCGCTGATAAAATGATTGCATTCATAATTGTGCTTCAAAAATTATTGTGCAGGTGTTACCCTGCTTATGATCACATCAGTAGTCACTTTTACAAGATCAAACATGGGTGCCGGATATACACCCACCAGGAAGATCAATACCACAATAACGGCAAGGATCACCCGCTCATGTGTCCTGATGTCACGGAACACCGATGTTACAGCGTTCGTATTGCCATAGAATACATTCTTCACCATATTAAGGGTATACACTGCAGCAAGGATAATACTCACACCCGCTGCAGCAGCATACCATGGATTAAACTTAAAGAGGCCACTGAACATCATGAACTCACCTACAAAAGCATTGGTCAATGGAAGTGCAATATTTGCCAGGGCAATGATTACAAACATGATAGCCAACACGGGTGCCGTTTGTGCCAGTCCGCCGAGTTGCGATATTTTTCGAATCCCGGTTTGCTTCTCGATATGATAAATCACGATCCACATTCCAATGATGTTGATACCGTGGTTGAACATCTGAACCATCACACCCTGCAGGCTTTGCTCATTCATCGTAAAAATGGCGGCAGCCATCAAGCCAATATGTGCAATGGAAGAATACGCCACCAGCCGTTTAAGATCGTCCTGTACCATCGCAATGCAGGAAGCATATAACATACCCACTACCGCAAGGCCGATAAGAATATTGTCATACTGCCTTACAGCATCCGGAAACAATACCAATATCCACCTCAACAGCGCAAACACACCCATTTTCACCATGATTCCACTCAATACCATGGTGACTGCAGTGGGCGATTGTTCATAGACATCCGGCTGCCAGGTATGAAATGGGAAGATGGGCATCTTGATAGCAAAAGCGATAAAGAAAAACCAGAACACCCATGCCTGGTCTTTTGCGGGCAATACGGCATTATAAAAAGTTACCAGTGAAAAACTCTGGTTTGGCGTTTGCAAATAGATATAGATAATGCCGATCAATAAAAATAAAGAGCCGGCAAATGTGTATATAAAAAACTTGAACGCCGATTGTATTCTTTTTTCTCCACCCCATTGTGAAGCGAGGAAATATGCGGGGATAAGTGCGAGTTCCCAAAAGAAATAAAATACCAGTGCATCCATCGACAAAAAGACACCCATCAGTCCGCACTGTGTTAGCAGCATGAGGCCATAGAAGGAATTAGCATTTTTATAATCTTCGTTATAAGTAGCCGTAAAAATAATCGGAAATGAAAACGCGGTAAGAAGACAAAGTATGCGGCTCATACCATCCAGCATAAGCGAGAAACTGCTGCCGATATCAGGTAGCCATACATAACTCACACTATTCAGTGCATAGTGTTTCTCGTTAGTGTATAGCAGGCTCAACAGCATCAGCACAAGCGTGGCTATGGAAGAAAATAAAGACCATGCCTTTACCGCCTGCTGGCTTTTTATGAAAAAGCATATGAGTCCGCCAATCAATGGCAGCCAAATCAGTAAAGCAGGAAAATTGTCGAACGCAAGGAACATATTTTCTATTTAGGGCTGTTTACTTTCCAAATAACTGTATAATAAAAAAGACCACGGTTGCCACTACCATGATCAGGATATATGATCCCACCTGTCCGCTTTGCAACCACCTCAACTGGCGGCTTCCATACTGCACAAATCTACCCACGCCGTTCACGAGTCCGTCAATAGCCGAACGCTCAACAACAGTATTCATGAGTAATGAGAATCCTTTTAGCGGGCGATTGATCAGTGCATCATATATTTCATCCACATACCATTTATTGGCGAGCACTCTCGCAAATCCTGTAGGTTCTTCATCCGACTTTTCGTAGCGGCTGAATTTACTGATAGCGAAAAATGTTATCACTAAGATCACGGCAACCGTTCCACCCATCAGCATCCATTCAGTAGAATGGGCAATATTATGTACCTGCAAGTGTACCATGGATTCTGCAAAGACTGGTGCAAGGAATTTACTTAGCCAGTGTGCGTCTGCAGAGAACAATTCGGGTATCCCCAAAAATCCCGCTACCATGGCAAGTACAGCCAGGATCACCAAAGGAATTGTCATTAGTGAGGGTGACTCATGAAGATGATGCTCCTGGTCGGCCGTGCCCCTGAACTTTCCTAAAAAAGTGAGTGCATATAATCGGAACATATAAAACGCAGTGAGTAATGCACTAAATGCTGCAATAAAATATAATAAGGGACTATTCGCGAAAACGCCACTCAGCATTTCATCTTTTGAAAAGAAACCAGAGAATGGCGGAATTCCTGCAATGGCAATACATCCGATCAAAAAGGTGATATGCGTGACTGGTAAATGCTTTTTCAATCCACCCATATTCCGGATGTCCTGCTCATGGTGCATTGCGTGAATCACACTTCCTGCACCCAGGAACAACAGGGCTTTGAAGAATGCATGTGTCATTACATGGAACACCGCACCAGTGTAAGCACCCACCCCTAGCCCGAGAAACATAAGTCCAAGCTGACTTACAGTAGAATAAGCCAGTACTTTTTTAATATCATTTTGCTGGATTGCAATAGTTGCAGCAAGTAGTGCTGTAGCCAGCCCGATGATCGCCACAACCATCGGCGTAACCGGCGCAAGCGTATACAGGATGTTGCTACGGGCGATCATATAAATACCAGCGGTAACCATGGTTGCCGCATGGATCAGGGCAGAGACGGGGGTTGGACCAGCCATAGCATCAGGCAACCATGTATATAAAGGTATCTGTGCAGATTTACCCATCGCGCCAACGAATAACAGTAATGTGATACCGGTGAGCACAGTTGGTGCAGTATTGGCTGCCCCTGAAAATATCGCCGTGAATCCCGTTGTTCCAAATTGTCCGATCATCCAGAATACGGCCAGTAAAAAACCAAGGTCACCAATTCGGTTCATGACAAAAGCTTTTTTAGCCGCATCATTATAATCTCCATTTTTGAACCAATAACCGATGAGTAGATAAGAACAGAGCCCAACACCTTCCCAACCGATGAACATGATCACATAATTTGCTCCGAGTACCAGCAGGAGCATGGAAAATACAAACAGGTTGAGATAAGCAAAATACCGGGCATAATGCATTGGCACCTCATCTTTCATATAGGAAGATGAATACAGGTGTATCAGGAATCCGACGCCGGTAATGATCAATAAAAATAAAGAAGAGAGCTGGTCTACCTGGAACGAGAAAGGAATGTTGAGTTTTGCAGTATTGATAAAATCAAAAAGCTTAATCTCGGTTGCGGCGAATCCCGGAGCCTTCACGTCCAGGAAAATGAGCACACTGACAATAAATGATCCCAACACCGAACCGCTGCCAATAAATGCAGAAGCAGATTTCGAAAGAAGGTTCCTGCCCAGTCCGTTGACCAGGAATCCGATCAATGGAAATAGTGGAACCAGGTATATAAGTTTAGTCATGTTTTGGTTGTCGATGTTGAGGTATTGATAAACCGATGCAATGCATCGTCATCAGTGCTTCAACCGATTCAGGAAATTGATATCCACGGAATGGATATTTCTATACATCATTACAATGATCGCCAGTCCCACGCTTACTTCCGCTGCAGCAACGACCATAATAAAAAAAACAAACAACTGTGCATCAGCGCCGGCTGTAGTGGTTTTATTAACCAGCACCGCATTGGCATAATGCATTTTTGAAAACGCAACCAGCAGCAGGTTCACGGCATTAAGCATAAGCTCAATACACATAAAAACGATGATGGCGTTTCTCCTGGTGAGTACGCCCATCACCCCAATGCTAAATAGCGCGACGGCCAGGAAGATATAGTAGTTAATCGGCATATATTCTCATTTTCGAATTGGCGGATTAGCGGATTGGCGAATTGAAATTGAATTCACTTGACGTTATATTTTATTGTTTAGCCTTTCTTCTTAAATTCAAATTGAATCGGCCGGATCAAAATTCGCTAATTCGCTAATTCGCCAATCCGTCAATCCGTTAATCCGATAATCCGCAATCCGCGTCGTCAATCCTTTTTCCCTATCACCACTGCGCCCACCATCGCACTCAAAAACAACACAGAGCTTATTTCAAACGGTAACACGTAATCTTTGAACAATACCATCCCAAGGTTCTCGATCAAACCGATATTCCCACCCCTCACCTGTGCTACCTGGTATTTCATTTCTGTATCTTTCAAAGCGGCAATGATCACCAGCATTAAAGTACCACCTGCTACAACGCCAGCCATCCTCATCCACCTGTTTTTTTGTGGTTCAGTATCTGAATTCAAATTCATCAGCATGATCACAAACAGGAAAAGTACCATGATGGCGCCGGCATATACAATGAGGTTAACGATGGCGAGGAACTGTGCGTTTAAAATGATATAATGCCCGGAAATAGCAAAAAATACGGCAATGAGCCATAGCACACTGTGCACAGGGTTTTTACTAAACACCACCATCAGTGCACTAAGGATGGCCAGTGCGGTAAGAAACCAGAACAGAACTTCCGTTATACCCATGTCAGTTGTTGTCGGTTTTTGCGTTCATACACTTCAGCGTTCCTCATCAGTTGTTGTCGGTTTTTCCGTTCATACTGGACTTGTGCGCCACAATTGTTCCCTGGGCTTTTGCAAAATCTTCCGGATTTTTAGTTGGATCAGGAATCAACAGGTCAGGCTTTCCATATATAAAGCTTTCGCGTGTAAAATTTGCAGGGGCAAATGTTTCCGTCAGGTAGATGGCGTCTTTCGGACAGGCTTCTTCGCAAAGCCCGCAGAAAATACAACGTAACATATTGATTTCATATCGCGCTGCATATTTCTCTTCCCGATACAGGTTTTCTTCATTTGGCTTACGTTCTGCTGCTTCCATGGTGATGGCTTCAGCCGGACAAGCAACGGCGCATAATCCACAAGCCGTGCAACGCTCCCGACCCTCCTCATCACGATTCAGAATATGCAGTCCCCGGAATACGGGGCTGAAAGGGCGCTTTTCATCAGGGTAACTGATGGTTGCTTTCTTTTTGAATATATGTGAGAAGGTGATCGCCATACCCTTAAGAATGGAAGGCAGGTAAAGACTCTCCCCAAAACTGAGGGGCTTTTGCTCCAGGACTTTCGCTCTGTTGGTTAATGTTTGCATAATAAACAGCTTTAATTTTTTTCCATGCCATGCGGAATCAAGCTGTGGGTTGTTATATGGTTTGCAAAAATATTTTTTGTTTACTGATCTCCCAATTTAATTACCGACCTGTTCAACTTATTTATCACCCACCATTTCATTCCCACCAAAGGCTTATTCAACTTCTCGTAAACCGCATCCCGTCTAACTTATTTATTGAACCACAATATCAATCCTCCGGTCACGAGCATGTTAGCCAATGCCAGAGGTATTAGTTTTTTCCATCCCAGGTCCATCAGCTGATCGTAACGGAACCTCGGAATAGTCCACCTGACCCACATAAAAAAGAATAGGAAAAATGCCACTTTCAGCAATAATGCCAGCGTACCCATGATCGAAACAATGTTCGTTCCCCAGTTAGCTGCAAGGTTGGCTTCATTGACAAATGGTATATCATAGCCCCCAAAGAACAGCGTTGCTACTATGGCACTGCTGATAAACATATTGATATACTCTGCGAAAAGGTAAAATCCAAGTTTCATAGAAGAGTATTCCTGGTGATAGCCAAAGTTTAACTCATTCTCTGCTTCGGGAAGGTCAAATGGTGTCCTGTTGGTTTCTGCAAAAGCGCAGATCAGAAAGATCAGAAAACCTACGGGTTGATACACTACGTTCCACACGCCGCTGGTTACCTGCTGTTCCACGATGGTCTTCATACTCAGGGAACCTGATAACATTAGCAGGGCTATTAGTGATAATCCCATCGCCAGTTCATAAGAAATAATCTGTGATGCTCCCCTTACCGCAGCAATCAGGGAGAACTTATTGTTTGATGCCCATCCACCGATCATTATTCCATATACTCCCATGCTTACTACGCCAAATACGTATAATATGCCGATGTTGATGTCAGCGATTTGTAACCCAACTTCTCTTCCGAATATTTCCAATTTGTTGCCCCAGGGCACCACGGCGCCCGTCATCATAGCGGTTAACATCGCCATACAGGGACCTAGAATAAAAAGCCATTTGTTTGACGTTAGTGGAATAATTTCTTCTTTAAAAAAAAGTTTCATTCCATCAGCAACTGGTTGAAGCAGGCCAAATGGCCCCGCACGGTTAGGTCCTCTCCTGTCCTGGATTACTGCAGCAACTTTTCTTTCTGCCCAGGTAGAATACATCGCGATCACCAATGATCCCATAATGACCACTACGATCAGCGAAAACTTCTCTAACAGCAACGCATAGTCGAAAGCTAGCATCATGGCGTAGGTAGATTTAATGCTTTTCCTTTGGTGTCAAAATCTTCTGAATGCGCAGGTCCGGGGATGGCGCTAAGGTCAACTTCCGGCATATTTACTTCACTTACAGAGTGTATGTCCATCAACAATTTAGGCTTTCGTCCACCGTGAACGGCAGAGAATATTTCTTTCGGTTTTTCGACGCCAATATATTGACCCTGTGAAATCACGGAATGCCGGTTCACTTTTGTTGGTCCTTCTATCACCCAGTCTTTGGTTTCTTTTTTATCAAAACGGCAGGTATTGCATATCCAGTCATTCACTTCGCCCCATTCGTCCTTCCTTGCGGTAACCCTGAGGACCTCTTCTCCACGCTGCCATAAAGTGACCTTGCCACAACACGTGGGGCAATCACGGTGAGCCTCCACGGGCTTGGTAAACCATACCCTGTTTTTAAACCGGAATGTCCTGTCGGTCAATGCACCCACCGGACAAACATCGATAACGTTTCCAATAAAATCATTATCGAGAGAATTCTCAATATAGGTGGCGATCTCTGAATGATCGCCACGGGATAATATACCGTGTACCCTTTTGTTAGATACCTGGTCGGCCACATACACACAGCGATAGCAAAGTATGCATCGCGTCATATGAAGTTGAATATATGGTCCGAGGTTGTGCCGCTCAAATGTGCGCCTTTTAAATTCATACCGGGTGCTTTCCGCACCGTGTTCATAACTGAGGTCCTGCAGGTGGCATTCACCGGCCTGGTCACAGATCGGACAATCCAACGGATGGTTGATCAATAAAAATTCCACTACGCCTTTCCTGGCATCAATAACTTTTTCACTGGTGATGTTCTTCACTTCCATTCCTTCCATCACATTGGTACGGCAACTCGCCACCAGTTTAGGCATAGGCCTTGGATCAGCCGCACTTCCTTTGGATACTTCCACCAGGCAGGTACGGCACTTTCCACCACTGCCTTTCAGCTTGGTATAAAAGCACATCGCCGGGGGTGCAACATCGCCACCAATCATTCTCGCGGCCTGTAGGATACTCGTTCCTGCTTCCACATCAATGGTGATATTATCGATGATGACCTTGAATAATTTTTTTTCTTCTGCCATTATATAACTCTCCCGATATTTAATCTTTTTATCGAATCTTTACACCCGCCTCTATGTGCATTCCCGCCACCCTAACCGAAGCATCTCTCGTTCCACCAATCGCTTCTGCAATCTTACCTATTGTGTTCTCCTTCCCGCCCTCCGCTTTTTCGTGGCCTTACGCCAACACATTCCGGGGCTCTGCATAACGTGCCAGTCCAAAATTCCTTTTCTGTGCTTCTTCCGGATTGCTCACATGCCATTCAAACTCATCACGGAAATGACGTATCGCAGCAGCGACCGGCCATGCGGCGGCATCGCCAAGCGGACAGATCGTATTTCCTTCGATCTTACGCTGGATCTCCCAAAGCAGGTCGATATCTTTTGATTTTCCCTTTCCGTATTCAATATTGTGCAGGATCTTTTCCATCCATCCCGTCCCTTCCCGGCATGGTGAACACTGCCCGCAACTTTCATGTCGATAAAACCTGGCGAGCGTTAGGGTATGACGAACCACACACTGGTCTTCATCAAGCACAATAAATCCACCTGATCCCATCATCGAACCCGTAGCAAAACCGCCGTCTGATAAACTCTCATAGTTCATCATCCGGGTTTCTCCCTTTGCTGTTTTGAGCAACAGGTTGGCGGGAAGTATAGGCACAGAAGATCCGCCGGGAATACACGCTTTGAGGCGTTTTCCATTGGCTATGCCGCCGCAGAACTCATCGCTATATAAAAACACTTCTACCGAAATGGTCATGTCAATTTCATATACACCTGGCTTATTGATATTACCACAGGCGGAAATAAGTTTTGTTCCCGTTGATTTGCCAATTCCAATTTTCGCATATTCCTCACCGCCATCATTGATAATGGGTACAACGGCTGCAATGGTTTCAACATTATTTACCACAGTAGGACGGTCCCAAAGACCTTTAACAGCAGGAAAAGGCGGTTTGATTCGCGGATTGCCACGCTTTCCTTCCAGTGATTCCAGCAGGGCTGTTTCTTCACCGCAGATATACGCACCTGCACCTCGCTGAATATGTATTTCACAATTGAATCCTGATCCAAGAATATTCTTACCAAGGAATCCATTGTTCTTTGCTTCTGTTATGGCCTGCTCAAGTATGTCTACGATCCATGCATACTCACCCCGGATGTACACATAAGTGTCATTACTTCCTAATGCATATGATGAAACGATCAACCCTTCAATCAACAGGTGTGGAATAAATTCCATCAGGTACCTGTCCTTAAATGTGCCGGGTTCTGATTCATCGGCATTACACACCAGGTGGCGCGGAATGCCTTCCGGTTTTGCAAGGAATCCCCATTTCATCCCGGCAGGAAAACCTGCACCACCGCGGCCACGCAAACCACTCTTCTTTACTTCGTCCGTTACCTGGTCGGGCGTCATTGTCCTGATCGCCTTTTCCACGCTGCGGTAGCCGCCTTCACGACGATAGACATCATATGTTCTGATGCCTTCAACATGCGCTTTTTCCAGTAATAATTTTTTACCCATGATCAATTAATTCCTTCAAACTTTTTATGTTGCCAGCTTCACAATATCTACCGTTTCACCGCACAAAAATTTTCTCTTATTCGTGCTTCTTTAAAATATATTTATCAGCCAGTTTGCCTTCAATTTTCTTTCCATTCATATCCAGTTGCGTCAATGTTGAATCAGTCCTCATGAACATATTTGGCGCGTCTTTGCGATCTGACAGATGAACCATATCAGTTCCATGCAACATCCATTTTCCCGTTTCATTGAATTCATTGGAACCCGGCCCATTGGCCTTTCTTCCATTATAAATGGTATGCACGGAATAAGTAAAATCAGATTTTAATGTAATCTCTGTTTCGATACCCGCACAATCAGCGCAGGGTAGCGTACCAGAATAGTGATCTGAAGTCACTACTGTTGATGCTGCCGTAGTAGTATCTGCATTGGTGGTATCGGCTAATTCAGTCGCCATCTGCTCCACATGCTGCTCAGCATGATTGCAGGACATCGCGAAAAAAAGTGTAAGCGCAATAATTGTTCTCATTTAATTATTTTTAACGGCGTTTCTTCTGCAGTCTTCTATAATGTTATCGATCTTTTCAGCTGTCAGATGTTCGCGGTAATTCTGTCCCATCTGCATCATTGGTGCGTAACCACAAGCACCAAGGCATTCCACGGTCTTTAACGTAAACAGTCCATCTGGCGTGGTTTCACCAACGCCTATGGATAAACGATTTTTGATATGGTTGATGAGCTGGTCACTTCCGCGCAACATGCAGGGGCCGGTTTGGCAGACTTCAAATACGTGCCGTCCAACGGGCTGCATATTATACATACTGTAAAACGTAGCAACTTCATAAACTTCAATAGGCTCGATCTTCAGTATAGACGCTATATAGTCCATTGATTCAGGACTCAACCATCCGCCAAATTCTTCCTGTGCCAGATGAAGCAGGGGCAGCAAAGCACTTTTCTGTTTCCCTTCAGGGTAACGGGCAATGATGCGGTCCACTTCTTTCTGTTTATCTTCTGAAAACTTTATCATGAATAGTTTTGGTTGTTCAGCATTTCAAATTCCAAATGTGGATGAACATTTTTCTAATCTGTATTTTCACATACCCACATCTCCCAATTCCCACAGGGAAAATTTTGACTTCGTCAAAACCGAGACTATTTATTTAATTCCCTCATTGCACTCCCACACTATCGCACTGTCGCATTCCCACATTAAATTTTTGGCGTAGCCAAAAATTTCCTATCCGTCCATTTCCCCCGCAATCAAATTCAAACTACTCAGTGTTACAATAGCATCACTAAGCATACTTCCTTTCACGATCTCAGGATATGCCTGGTAATAAATAAAGCAAGGCCTGCGAAAATGCAATCGGTAAGGTGATCTTCCGCCATCACTGATCAGGTAAAATCCGAGCTCACCGTTTCCGCCTTCAACGCTCATATAAACTTCACCCGCCGGGATGTCTGTTTCACCCATGATGATTTTGAAATGGTAGATCAGGGCTTCCATACTTGTATACACAGCCTGCTTTTCGGGCAGGTAATATTCAGGCAGGTTTGCATGATAAACTTCTGCTTCCGCACCTTTAAACTCCTGCACTTTCCGATACGCCTGTTCAATAATTTTAAGGGACTCCCACATCTCACCATTTCTTACCTGGTAACGATCGTAGTTGTCTCCTGTGGTACCTACCGGTATAACAAAATCCATGTCCTCGTAAGACGAATACGGACTATGTACCCTCACGTCATAATCTACGCCGGCAGCACGCAGGTTGGGTCCTGTAAAGCCATAGTTCATGGCCCTCTCGGCTGATATGCCACCCACACCCTGGGTACGTTCTATAAAGATCCTGTTTCGGGTAAATAAGTTTTCAAACTCCCTGAGTACGCCTGGATATTCTTTTAAAAATTTTTCCAGTTTCTCAAAAGCAGTGTTGCTGAAATTTCTCTCAAAACCGCCAATGCGTCCGATATTGGTGGTGAGCCTGGAACCGCAAACCTCTTCATAAATCTCGTAGATCAATTCACGGTACTGCATTACATACAGAAAGCCCGTATAGGCTCCGGTATCAACACCTACGATGGAATTACAAATAAGGTGGTCAGATATACGCGCCAATTCCATGATAATGATACGTAGATAATCGACGCGCTTCGGCGTTTTCACCCCCAGCAGTTTTTCGCAGGTGAGGTGCCATCCCATGTTATTGATGGGTGATGAGCAATAGTTAAGTCTGTCGGTTAATGGCGTGATCTGGTAATAAGGCCTTCTCTCTGCGATCTTTTCAAAAGCACGATGTATATAGCCAACCGTGGGTTCAGTCTTTACGATCCGTTCACCATCGAGTTCTAGAATATTCTGAAACACACCATGGGTTGCAGGGTGTGTTGGACCAAGGTTGAGTGTAGTGGTCTGTTTTTCAATGGACCCTTCCGGTAGTTTAATATTACTGTGATCTGACATCTGTTATGATTATATTTTACCGGCCGAACATATCGTCATCCTTATCAATCCTGGTCTGGTCTTCTAATGGAAATTCCTTTCTCAGCGGGAAGTAATCCATCTCATCCACATTAAGAATACGGCGAAGGTCCGGATGCCCTACGAAATTTACTCCGTAAAAATCAAAAGCTTCCCGTTCCTGCCAGTTGGCACTTGAAAAAAGACCGGACGCAGTATAGACATCCGGCTGCGCGACAGGCGTGAAAACTTTCATTCGCAGCCTTACATTTTCCACCAAATTATGGAGATGGTAAACCACTGCTAATTCTTCATTCGCACGATCTGGATAATGTACCGCAGTGAGGTCAGTCAGAAACCTGAAATTCATTTCATCGAACAAAAAAGTCATTAGTTTCAGGTTCAGATCTTTTGGCGCAGTAAATGTCAGCATCCCATATGGCTCAGCCCACTCAGTGATCTGGTCACCAAATTTCTCAGTCAGTTTTTGCTGTATAATTTCATTGGTCATTTCCATCATTCATTTGACAGATTTTCACACATTCCAATCTCCACATTATCCTACTGTATTCTATTATCGCATCACCGCATCACCCACATTACCATCATTGGATTCCATAGCTTTCCAATAGCAACTTGTACTTATCGCCATTCCTTCTCCTTAGACTTTCGTTGTGCACAAGGTCCTGAATTTTCATAAATCCATCTATAATGGCTTCCGGACGTGGCGGGCATCCTGGCACATATACATCCACCGGGACTACCTGGTCAATTCCCTGCAATACAGAATAAGTATCGAAAATCCCTCCGCTGGAAGCACACGCACCTACCGCCAGAACCCACCGTGGTTCTGCCATCTGCAGATATACCTGCTTGACAATGGGACCCATTTTTTTAGCAATAGTACCCATTACCATGAGCAGGTCACATTGACGTGGTGAAAAACCTACCCTTTCGGATCCAAAGCGCGACAGGTCATAGTGCGAACCCATGGTGGCCATGAATTCAATACCGCAGCAAGACGTGGCAAAAGGAAGTGGCCATATGGAATTCTTCCTGGCTAACCCCACTACTTTGTCGAACGAAGTGGCAAAAAATCCTTCCCCGGTAATACCATCAGGTGAATCCACCATATTTATACCCCAGTTTTGGACATCTTTTTCTTTTATATTGAAACGAACGGGTCGTGACATAATTAATCTTTTAAATTAGTGATCCTGTCTTTATAACGTAACATCCAAAGACATGTTTAGTGATCATTAAATGATCACAGTATATTATCAGTCTTCCCAGTTTAGTGCACCTTTCTTTATAATATATATAAAGCCTGCCAGAAATAAGCCAACAAACAATACTACCGCCATAAATCCATCCCACCCCAATGCCCTGAAATTCACTGCATATGGATAGAAAAAGATGACTTCAACGTCGAACAGTACAAACAGGATGGCAACCAAAAAATACTTAATGGCCATGGGCTGCCTCGCATTACCCTGTTGTTCAATACCGCTTTCGAAGGTCTGTAACTTATCAGTAGTATGCCGTTTTGGACCGAGATAGTGGGTCAACAGCATCATTCCGACCACAAAAACAACCGCAAACAATAGCTGCACGCCAATAGGGAAGTAATTATTGGCGCTATTAACCCCGTCAAGAGTGGGAGATTGTAGTAAATACAATGAATTCATGAGGGATGCTTATTACGCGGACAAATTTAAGGTAGTAACGGTGAATTACAACTTAAATCGCTAAAATAGAACATCACCCCTCCCTGTTTTAAGCCTTCCAAAAATTAAAAAATTTGGGGCTGGAACGAATTCCAACCCCAAATGATACATATAAGTCTTTGTTTGTACAATTAATCCTTCAGCCCTTACTGCAATACGTACATCATCGCCCACCGCTCTTGGCCGTTTTACCGGTTCCTTTGCCGACAGCTTTCTGCAGAATCTCTTTATTTTTACTCGCATCCATATTTGTAGGGTCTATTTCGATGATCTTATCAAGGAACCCGATTGCCGTAGGAAAATCCTTCTTAACATTTGCATTGTATCCAGCCATATATCCGTAGGCTGTTACCAGCGTCGATTTGTTCTTTACTTTATCAGATTCTGCTATCTCAATAAAACGCTGGGCATCCGGAATGGCAAGTCCCTGTTCCATGGTTGAATCTACCACAGAAAGTGACCTGAAACTCCAGTAATATCCGTAGACTTCATCGGGAAACTTCGTTTTATAAATATCAAAAACACTATCAGCTACAAGGTAGTTGCCTGCCTTAAAGCTTTCGAAACCTGCGTTATAAATATCTACTTTGGTGGGCGCGGGCTGGATCATATTTAACAGTGCCAATGACCATTCAGCAACTTTCTGCTGGTTTGGTACTTTTTTAAATATGTCGATGGCTTTACGCACAATTTCCACTTTGGATTTAGCTGCGGTGTCCATGCTTATCGCCATCTTGATGTATTCGTCAAAACGTTGTAGTTTTTCCGGGAACTTGGCAGCAAGTGAAGCGGCAAGCAGGAAGTTATCGGATACAATCTGACCTTCTTTCGCCTTTCCTATAAAAGTTTCCATGTTCTGCATGGCAGCAGTAGAATCGCCCAGCTTATCATAACTGTAGCTTTTTAGCCTGTACAAACGGGCATCCGCATTCTCACCCTGTGATTGCAATAATTCGTCTGCCTTTACAATGGCCCCTTTGTTATCACCAGAGGCAAATAACAGGCTGGCTTCTTCATAGTCAAGTGCAGGACCTTTGTCAGCAAGACCTTTGTATTTATTGAAGAACTCTTTGCTCTTATTTACATCCCGGAAGAAATAATATCCGTAGAGGTCATAATAGGCGGGTCCATATGCAGGGTCGTCAGCCACTGCTTCGTTGAAGAAGCGAACGAACAGGTCTTCCTGGTCTTTACCTTGTGTAAGGTAAATTTTACCTATCCGATATTTTGCTTCGGCGTATTTCGGATCAATGCCAAGAGCACTTTGATATGCTTTTACTGCACTTCCACCGTCGTTTTTCATACGGTATGCGTCACCAATATTGATGTACACATCGGGCTCTTTCATGCCCTTGATCTGGGTGGCGAGATTTAATTTTTCGATAGCGTAATTAGGATCACCATTCTTGTCGGTATTGGCATGTCCAATCGCATTAATGACAGCAACGTCTTTTGCCTTGGTAAGGCTGATGGCCGTTTCATAGCGCTGCCTGGCCTCATTGGTCTTGCCTTCTATTTGTTCAATATGTCCCATACCCACCAGCAACATAGGATTGCTTCCGGCGGCCTCAAGTCCCTTACGGTACACTTCTTTTGCCTTTTCCGTCTGGCCCAGGGCCAGATAGGCCTGTCCCAGCCAATATTGAGCCTCAGCGTTGCCCGGGTTAGCGGCGACTACTTTTTCCATTGTTTCCTTAGCACTGTTGTAGCGCTGGTAATAAAGGAATTTTTTGCCATCCTGCACCGATTGGGCAAAAACCAGGTTGCTCATCAGCAAAATCGCTGCTACAATGCCGAGTTTGATTTTTGTCATGAACCGTATTTTTTAATAATTGTAAAAAGATATATAGTAATGATTCAATAATCGACTTCTTCCATATCAACATGCCTGACCTGTAGTGCCATTTTTGCCGGTGCCAGGTAAGCACGCTTAAAAATAAGTTGTCCGCGCTGATTGCTTAGAAAACTGGTGAACCCTTTACCGAGGCCTGCATAGTTTTCCTTCAATATGTAGTACAAACCCCGTACCATCGGATACCTCCCCAGGACTATATTGGCCTGGTAAGGTTTTACAAATGCTTCTTCCTCACATCCCCGGCATTGCAGATTGGCAATTTTAACGTTATTTAAAAAGCTCAACTGCGTAGTATCTTCGGGGTTGCCAATCCAGCTCACTCCCACAAATCCAATTGCGTCAGTATTATTTGCAACATAATCAATAACTCCCTCACTTGTTGATGCGGCCTGAACATTTGCCGAAAATGGCTGACCTTTTAGTACTGAATCGATCATGAACCGCACCGTACTGGTCGCTTTATTTCCATCCATTACCAATTTATAGTGATAGCCGCTGCTTCCAGTCAGCATTCCCCTGATATCACTTACTGAAAAAAGGGAGTCTTTTGCTTTATTATTCACCACTACAGCTATAGCGTCAGATGCTATTTTGCCAAAGATGGGTGCATATTCCAGCCTGTTCTTAAATAAATTAACTTCTTCTTCACTCAACCCTCTTGTCACAATGACCATTCTTATACTGTCTACCAATAGGTCTTTAATACAATCCGCTTCCGGCTTATAATGTGCAACAATGTGAGCATCAGGGTATGCGGCCAGAAATACTTTTAACTGCGAATCGATGATGGGACGAAACGACTCGTCGACACTAATATAGATGCTGCCCGACCGCATGGTCTCCTGCACAGTTTCATTGACCTTAGTTTTACAACCCTGCAGGCTGAACACTAGTCCACCTACCACCATGACCACACCCAGTTTCAGGAATAATTTTTTCATACAACAACGCTTTATTCCTGCTAATTACTTTTATACCCCCGCCAGAACCGAAACAATCCATATAAAATACATATCCCTCCAAACAGTCCGGAGTATAATGGATCGAAATCGAATTCAAAACCCAGCCTTCGGTGAAAAATCAGGAACAAACCTACCAGGCATAAAATCACTCCCATAGTAAATGCATATATCGACCTTACACGGGCCTGACTTTTCTGGTGCATATGGTCAAAATCCTGTTGGGCCATAATTGCAATAATAGGGGAAAGGCAAGATAAGCAAATTCCAAAACCGAAAAACATGAAATTTGTCCCTAATTGCCAACCACCAACCCTCTACTTCCCCTGATAAACCGCGCCGTTATTGCCGTGTGTAAACGCAATCCTAAGTTCCTATCTTTGCCGCCATGAAAATATTGATGGTTTGCCTTGGTAATATATGCCGCAGTCCGCTTGCGGAAGGCATCCTCAGGCATCACACCAGCAGGGCTGGACTCACCTGGACCGTTAGTAGTGCAGGCACCAACGGTTTTCATATTGGGGAACCACCTCACCAGTTTTCACAGAAAGTAGCGAGGCTGAACAACATCGATATCAGCCATCAGCGGTCCCGAAAATTTACTGCTGAAGACCTTTCCAGCTATGATAAAATTTATGCAATGGCCGCTGATGTAGCAGAAGAAATGCGTTTCATCGTCGGGAAAAAACTCATTGCGGGAAAGGTGGATCTGTTAATGAATGAACTGTATCCCGGGAAAAATATCGACGTACCCGATCCATGGTATGGCCCGGAGTCGGGCTACCACGAAGTTTTCCTAATGATCGATGACGCCTGCAGAAAAATTATTGACAAATATTCATCCGGACTTCCTTTGGTAAAAAATGACTTTATAAGCCCGAACAAATAGCTGATCCCATATTCAACATGATGAAACCTTCCATTCCACAGGGCACACGAGACTTTTCTGCTGATATAGTAAGGAAAAGGAATTATATCCTCCAGACACTGAAAAAAATCTTTGAGACCTATGGCTTCGAACCGCTGGAAACACCGGCTATGGAAAACATGGAAACGCTGATGGGCAAGTACGGTAATGAAGGCGATAAACTTATTTTTCGCATCCTGAATAATGGTCTTGAAAATCCCGCAAAACAGGAACAGGCGCGTGAAGATTTTGATCTTGTGCTGGCAGGGAAAAACACTAAGGGCATAACAGAAAGAGCATTGCGTTACGACCTCACCATACCCTTTGCGCGATATGTGGCCATGAACCACGGGCAGTTGAGCTTTCCTTATAAACGTTACCAGGTGCAGCCTGTATGGCGGGCCGACCGGCCCCAAAAAGGAAGATACCGGGAATTTTACCAGTGTGACGCCGATGTTGTTGGCAGTGCTTCACTGTTGAATGAAGTGGAACTCGTTGCACTCTACGAAACTGCTTTTCTGCGGTTAGGCATTCCCGTTATCATCAGCATCAATAACCGTAAAATTTTATCCGCCCTCGCTAACCTTTGTGGTGGGCCGGAAAATTTGACCAACATCACCGTCGCGATTGACAAACTGGACAAGATCGGGCCCGAAAAAGTGCAGGAAGAATTAATTGAAAAAGGGCTCAACAATAATCAGGTTCAATTGATCAGCAGATACTTATCTATTCGTGGAACAGAGGCAGAAAAGATCCAACAGGTGGAGGCGTTAATCGGTGCTGATCCTGAAGGCCGGAAAGGTATTGATGAACTTACTTACATCCTCAGCTACCTGTCAAAAGTCAGTAGTTATCAAAACAGCAATTCTAATGTGCAGGTTGATTTTACACTGGCGCGAGGTCTTAATTATTATACCGGAACTATATTTGAAGTGAAGGCTATTGGAGTTCAGATGGGCAGCATTGGTGGTGGTGGCAGGTATGATGACCTTACAGGTTTATTCGGCGTAAAGGGTATCCCGGGTGTGGGAATATCATTTGGGGTCGACAGGATCTATGATGTAATGGAAGAACTTAAACTAATGCCGGAGGACATCTCCCTGGCGACGCGCGCACTTTTTTTCAACTGCGGTGACGCTGAAACCATGCAGGCTTTCATTCTCGTAAGCCAGCTCCGGGAAAAAGGCATTGCCTGCGAAATCTATCACGAAAAAGCAAAGTTCGACAAGCAGTTTAAATATGCGGAGAAAAAAAACATACCCATGGTCGTTATCATTGGCTCAGAAGAACTGGTTACTAAAACTGCTGTCATCAAAAACCTCCAATCCGGAATGCAAATGAGTGTGGGGTTTGATGATCTTTTTACCAGGCTGGAAAATATAGAGTAGGCTTCATACAGGAGACCAGGAATGAAATTTTCAGACAAAGGATTACAAACAATACACTATCTCTAGTCTCAATTCGCTGAACTTTTGATAAAACGGTAAAACTCAGCTCAACGAGCTTACGGTCTCATAAATAATCGCTGCTCCCTGTCCTACCCCAACACACATGGTGGCCAGTCCGTAGCGAACTTTCCGCCGGTGCATTTCGTGCAATAGTGTTGTTGAGATCCTCACGCCGGAACAACCCAGGGGATGGCCAATAGCTATAGCACCACCATTTACATTGACGAGTTGGGGATCAAGTGAAAGTTCGTGTATACATGCCAGTGACTGTGAAGCAAATGCTTCGTTCAATTCCACGAGGCCTATATCCTTGATGCTTAACCCCGCCCTTGCCAGTGCTTTTTTTACTGCGGGAACAGGTCCAATTCCCATAATTGCGGGATCAACCCCTGCTACTGCCATGGAAACGATCCGCGCCATAGGCTGCCATCCATATTCCCTGACCAATGATTCATCAGAAAGCAACATTGCTGCGGCACCATCATTGATGCCCGAAGAATTACCTGCAGTTACTGTACCTTCTTTTGCAAATGCGGGCTTGAGGCCCGCGAGTTTTTCAAGGGAAGTCTGCCTGGGATGTTCATCATCCTTAACCCAACCCTTTTTTGTTTCGATGGGTAAAATTTCCTTCTCCCATATACCGGCGGCTTTTGCAGCCAAATATCTTTCCTGGGAATCGAGTGCAAACTGATCCTGTTGTTCCCGGCTGATCTTCCATTGCTGCGCTACATTTTCCGCTGTTTCGCCCATGGAATACGGATGGTATTTTTGGGAAAGCGCAGGGTTGATAAATCTCCATCCCAGCGTAGTGTCATACATTTCTGCTTTTCGGCTAAATCCATCTTCGGCCTTGGCAATCACGAAAGGTGCCCTGGACATGCTTTCCACCCCGCAGGCGATAATTAATTCACCATTGCCGGTCGCAATGTTTTTGGATGCGTCCATGATGGATTGAAGTCCGCTTGCACATAACCGGTTAACCGTAGATCCGGCGACCGTAACAGGAAGTCCGGCGATCAATGCGGCCATCCGGCCAACATTACGGTTATCCTCACCCGCCTGGTTGGCGTCGCCCGCAATAACTTCTTCTATCCGGCCAGGATCCATTTCGGGATGCTTTGAAATAAGTCCTTTAATGACCATGGCCAGCAGGTCATCCGGCCGTAAGGCCGACAAAACCCCTCCGTATTTTCCGACTGGCGTCCTGATTGCGTCTATGACAAAAACTTCTTTCATGGGTTCAAAGATAGGATGTTCACCTGCACCACTAATCCGTACTTTTGCACCATGAACGTAGCGACTCAGCGAAATATACGTCATATAAGTCTTGAAGAACTTAACACCTTCTTTGAAAGCATTGGCGAACCCCGATTCAGGGCGAAACAGGTATGGGAATGGATCTGGCAGAAACAGGCACATAGTATTGATGACATGACCAACCTGTCCAAATCCCTGCGGGGAAAACTCAAAGAAGAATTTAGCCTTCCGGCGTTAACGGTAGACACCACACAATATAGCTCCGACGGCACCATCAAATCACGGTTCAGGACCAGGGAGGGACATATGGTGGAAGGTGTCATGATTCCAACAGAATCCAGGATGACAGCCTGTGTTTCATCACAGATCGGATGTAGCCTGAGTTGTAAATTTTGCGCCACCGGTTATATTGCGAGAAAGAGAAACCTTGACTTTGACGAGATCGTTGACGAAGTTGTACTCATCAACCAACAGGCAGAAAAAGTTAGCGGGAAAAAACTCAGCAATATTGTTTTTATGGGCATGGGCGAACCCCTGCTTAATTACAGCAACGTACTGAAAGCCATTGAAAGAATCAGTGCACCAGATGGATTGGGAATGAGCCCAAGAAGAATTACGGTATCTACTGCCGGTGTGGCCAAAATGATCAGGCAATTGGGGGATGACGAAGTACGATTCAAACTGGCCTTATCATTGCATGCGGCTAGTGATGTAAAACGTAATGAGATCATGCCCATTAATGAGTCGAATAATCTGGCTTCACTGATCGATGCATTGAACTATTTCTATAAAAAAACAAAGAATGAGATCACGCTGGAATATATTTTATTCAAAGACTTCAATGATTCGATTCAGGATGCTGATGACCTGATCAAAGTGTACCGAAAAGTGCCCGCAGACCTTGTTAATATTATTGAATACAATCCTATCGATTTTGCAAAGTTCGAAAAGCCAACTGAAGAGAAAGTAAGTGCATTCATGGAATACCTTGAACAGCATAAAGTAAACGCGAGGTTGAGAAGAAGTCGGGGAAAAGATATTGACGCGGCATGCGGACAGCTGGCCAACATTGACACCGTAAAGAATAAAGCAGCACAGTAAAGGAGAAAGTAAGCATAGTAAAAGAGAAAGTAAAGGTTAATAATTAATAGTTTCGCCTCCCGTTGGCTGATAAAAGATTTTATGAAAAAAAAGACAGACAACTTCGATAAGTTCTATCCTACCAAAAAGAATAGCGCCATAAAAGAGCAGTTCAAGCAGGAAAAGAAAAAATGGAAAAAGGAACGCTCCGAAGCAATAGAAGTTCAGAAGAAAAGAATAAGGATGCCAGCAGAGGCTCCACAACCTATTTCGATCAAGAAAAAGATCACGCATGAAGACATGCCCTTAAATAAATTTATTGCCCACTGCGGCGTTTGCGCGAGGCGCGAGGCGGCGCAAATGGTCAAGGACGGTAAGGTTAAAGTGAATGGTCAACTGGTCATAGAGCCGGGGCATAAAGTATCAGACAAAGATGAAATATCGGTAAATGGAAAGCAGGTCTACCTGGCTAAAAACCTCGTATACATACTGCTCAATAAACCCAAAGACTACCTGACCACTTCATCTGATCCGGAAGGAAGAAAAACCGTGCTGGAACTAATCCACGGTGCCACTAAAGAAAGGGTGTTTCCCATAGGCCGGCTCGACAGGAACACAACGGGCGTGCTTGTACTCACGAATGATGGAGAATTGACGCAGAAACTTTCACATCCTTCCAATGAAATCAAAAAGATCTACGAAGTAAAACTTGACAAGCCGCTCACTAAGGCGGATATGGAAAGAGCTGCTGTGGGAATGGAACTTGAAGATGGGTTTATTCGCCCTGATGTGATTGCTTATGCCGATATCAAAGACAAAGCAGTCATTGGCATAGAGATCCATAGCGGAAGGAACAGGATCGTCAGAAGGATTTTCGAACACCTCGGATATGATGTACGGAATCTTGATCGTGTAATGTTCGCCGGACTTACCAAGAAAAATGTTGACCGAAGTAAATGGCGCTACCTGAATGAAAAAGAAGTCAGGACGCTGAAGCATATGAATACCGGCATTCTAAAGGATAACGCAAAAAAACAGCGCATCAGTGAAGAAGAAAAAGCCGAAAAGATCCTTCAGAAAGACCGTGAAAAGAAAAAGACAAGGATAGAACAAAATGAAGAAGCAGACCGGATTGTTCGGGCAGACTTTGAAAAGAAAAATCCAGGCATCATAGATCCCCAGGTTGAAACCACCATCCGTTTAGATAAAAAACCGAAGAATTTACACGTTAAAAAAACGGGTAAGGCCGATAAAAAACTGAAGGCTGATGGAACGCCTAAAAAGCAACGGCTAACCAAACCTCGGAAAACCGATAATGACCGTGGCCGGACAGATAAGCCTTACCGAGCAAGTACCGACAGGGACACAGATCGATCAGAGAAACCCTTTAGAGCAAACACTTCCAGGGAAACAGATCGATCAGAGAAACCCTTTAAGGCAAACTCTTCCAGGGACACAGATCGATCGCCCAAATCTTATCGCGCCAGCGCTGATCGGTCAGATAGACCTTTCAAAGCCGGCGTTGATCAGTCAGACAAACCTTACAGAGCCAGCGCTGATCGGTCAGATAAACCCTACCGGCCAACTAGCGCAAGAGACAGTGGCCCTTACGAGAAGCCGTTTAGAAAAAACAACAACGACAGAAAGCCGATCAGGGCAGAAAAAAACAGCCAACAGGGGAGCGCTAAACCATATCGCGAAACGGACGATAGTAAACCGACCAAATCCGTAAAACTAGTGAAGAAAAAGACGACCAATAAGTTTGAAGATGGGGATTGAGCAACATGACAATGGTAAAAAAATATATTATTTACCAGGATGAAAACCTGGTAGCCATAAATAAACCGCCCGGCATTCTTTCTGTACCGGACCGTTTTGATGACCAGCTTCTTTCACTGAAGAAAATGTTGAAAGACGAGTATGGTGAAATTTTCGTTATCCACCGGCTCGACAAAGACACCAGTGGACTTATTCTTTTTGCCTTCAACGCGGATGCCCATCGATACTATTCGGGAATTTTTGAAGACCGGAAAGTGGAAAAAACTTACTTAGGGCTGGTACATGGAGTTCCGGCAGTACCCGAAGGAACTATCGATAAGCCCATTGCTCCGCATTTCACCGTTAAAGGTAAAATGATTGTGTACCGAAAAGGTAAAAATTCCATCACCCACTACCGGATCGTGGAGTCCTTTGGACTATATACCTTGGTTGAATTCAGGATAGAAACAGGCAGGACCCACCAGATCAGGGTACATATGCAGGACATGGGCCAACCTATCGTTTGTGACGCATTGTACGGCACCAGCGAACCTGTTTTACTGTCAAAAATCAAAAGACACTATAAATTGTCGAAACAGGAGGAGTCGGAAAGGCCTTTGCTTAACAGGCTGGCACTACATTCCTGGAAGTTGTCGTTCCAGGATCAATCCGGAAAGAATGTAGCGCTGGAAGCAGAAATGCCAAAAGACATGACAGCCGTTTTACAACAATTGAGAAAGGTTAAAATATATCCTACCAAATAGGTAGACTTTACTATATTTGTACATCTAAAAATATCTATTATGTCATTACGATTAGGCGATCTCGCACCAAATTTTAAGGCACAGACAACGATAGGAGAAATTGATTTTTATGAATACCTGGGCGATGGCTGGGGAGTGTTGTTTTCACATCCGGCGGACTATACCCCTGTATGCACTACGGAATTGGGAAAGACGGCTCAACTGGCAGAAGAATTCCGAAAGCGTAATGTAAAAGTACTGGCATTAAGTGTTGACCAACTTGATCGTCATGCTGGCTGGGTTAGTGATATCAATGAAACGCAACATACAACAGTTAACTTCCCAATTATCGCAGACACAGACCGTAAGGTTTCGGATCTATATGATATGATCCATCCCAATGCATCAGAAACATTTACCGTTCGTTCACTTTTTATCATCGGTCCGGATAAGAAAGTAAAACTGATGATCACTTATCCTGCTTCAACCGGGCGTAATTTCTTTGAAGTATTAAGGGTGATTGATTCTTTACAACTTACCGCTAACTACAGTGTAGCTACACCTGCTGACTGGAAGGAGGGCGAAGACGTAATTGTTGTTCCTGCAGTGAGTACAGAAGACGCCATCAAAAAATTCCCGAAAGGCTTAAATATTGTTAAACCATATTTAAGGTATACACCGCAGCCGAATAAGTGATTAGCGGATTAATGAATTTGCGGATTAACGGATTTGCGGATTAGCGGATTAGCGGATTAGCGAATTTGCGAATTTGCGGATTAACGGATTTGCGGATTAGCGGATTAGCGAATTAGCGAATTAACGGATTTTCGAATTAACGGATTTTCGAATTATAATTTAAGGAGATTGATTTCGATCTCCTTTTTTTCTGTAAACGATAATCTGCCCATGCGTCGTAATCTGAAATATGAAATCTTCCATGCCATTGGCTTTTTTGTTTTTATACAGCTCCCCCTTTAGTAATAGATCCTTTTCCAAATTTATTCTTGACTGAATCGATGGCTTTATAAAGTCCCGACTTTTTTTCCTGGTTACTGAACAAGTTTGTTTGAACAGCTTCGCCAGTAAGTTCGCTCAACCGTACGCCAAGCAGTCTTATTTTTTCTCCTTTGCGATATAATTTATGAAACAGGTCCTTGGCAAAGGGAATAAGTTCATCATCATAAAATGTGTAGGGGATAGTTGTCTGCCGTGAAGTGGTCTCGAAATCTGGATATCGCAACTTGACCGCAATTACGCCTGCTGTTTTATTATCTTCCCTGAGTTCAAAAGCAACTTTCTCCGTCATCCTTACCAGTTCACTCATCAGGAAATTCAGATCGCCGGTATTCTCGTGAAAAGTGTTTTCTGTGGAAACAGATTTAGCTTCATGGTATGCTGTTACGGTTCCATGATGGATACCATTTGCTTTCTGAATCAGTTCAAGTCCATATTTGCCAAGTCGTTGTTCCAGCAATACAGGATCAGCCTGGGCAATATCACGGATATATTTAATGCCTAATTCAAGAAGCGTTCGATACGTCTGATCTCCCACACCCGGAATTTTATTTACCTTCAATGGTGCCAGAAATTCTTTTTCGTTTCCTGGCGGCACGATCAGGTAGCCATTTGGTTTTGCTTCATCCGTGGCAATTTTGGCAATCATCTTGTTAGTGCCTAGTCCGAAGGAAATATTCAGGCCTGTTTCCCTGATAATTTCTTCACGGAGGTTGATCGTCCATTCATAAGGCTTATAATATTTATCCATCCCGGATATATCAATATAGAATTCATCAATGGAAGCTTTTTCAAACAATGGCGCACGGTCAGAGATGATTTGCGTGACCATCCTGGAGTATTTACTGTAATCGGCACGACTACCTTTTAGTACAATGGCATCCGGACATAACTGCAGTGCCTTTCGCATGGGCATCGCGGAATGAACGCCGAACTTCCTGGTTTCATAACTGCATGCAGCTACCACTCCCCTTTCGCGGCTTCCGCCAACGATCAATGGCTTCCCTTTTAACGTAGGGTCATTGATGCATTCTACAGAGACAAAAAAAGCATCCAGATCGAAGTGTGCAATGAGTGTAGACATAACAATTACGAATTGCGAATTACGGATTACGGATTACGGATTGACGGATTGGCGGATTGGCGAATTCTTTTGTGCAACTTTCATTTAAGCAATTCGTCAATTCGTCAATTCGCCAATCCGTCAATTCATATCTGCGCCTCAATCAGCCCGTCGGGCAGATCAAGCATTAGTTTCTTACTTTTTCTATCCACTTTCAGCAGGCTTTGTTCGTTGATGGGAATAAGGATATCATCATGTATACCGAACTGAATCCGGCACATGACCTGGTGCGGTTGTTCTATCACCTCCAATACTTCGCCAAGAACTTTGCCCTTATCGTGCGCTATATATCCCAGTAATGCTATAGGAGCACTGGCAGCAGCATATTTTTTGAACTCATCTTCGGTTACCCATACCTGTTGTTGAAGAAGGGATGATGCCTTTTCTTTTGAATCAATTCCTTCGATTTCAACATACAGCTCGGATTCAGACTTTATTTTGAGTTGCTGTGGAAAATAGGGCAAAAAAGATCCGGGCAGGTCTTCAATAAAAAATACCTGCAGTCCTTTAAGACCGGTTTTTTTACCGAGGTTATGTTTGAGGATCATCTCACCCTTTACGCCAAACGTGGCCACCAGCTTTCCGATATTTACATAGTTGGGCATGGGTAAAATTCCGAAGATTATGTCACAAAAAAACCCGGATTAACTCCGGGTTTTATAAATAAGATTGAAATTGAATCTAAAGCTGAGCTCAAAAGGGATGCGCCCTAATTTCCGCGAATGTTACATTTGAATTCACAAATCCATAATCCGTAAATCCGTCAATCCGCTAATCCGCTAATCCGCTAATCCGCTAATCCGTCAATCCGCTAATCCGTCAATCCGCTAATCCGTCAATGATTTTTCGCTTCGCGAAAAATCCTACTCCGGCCTGCGTTCAGGTCTGCGAATCGGAGCTCCCCTGCGGGAATTCCTGCGTTCTTTAGCGGCATCTTCCTGCCTTTTCCTGATCTTCACCTCATGTTCCTCATGCCAAACCTGGAACTTCTGCATGGCGGTAGCCTCGTCAAAAAGTCCTAAGCCCACACCCCTCAGCAAATGCTTAAGGAAAAGAACGCCTTTGTAAGACAGGATCCGACGGACAGTATCCGTTGGCTGAGCTCCTTTGTGAAGCCATTCCAGTGCTTTTTGGCGATCGATCTGAATGGTGGCAGGAACAGTTAAGGGATTGTAAGTACCGATTTTCTGAATGAACTTGCCATCTCTTGGGGCCCGTGCATCGGCTACTACGATAAAATAGAAAGGTCGTTTTTTACTCCCGTGTCTTTGGAGTCTGATTTTTACAGCCATAAAAAATAGAAATTTTTTGTGGGTTGTGAATAAATAGTGTTTTCCGAATAAGTGTGCAAAGATAAAAATCCTGCACTACTTATCAAACGAAAGTACAAAGGATTTCTGATATTCTTAGTTCCTTCCCAGGCCAAATTTGCCGCCCATCGGCATTTTATTCATGCTCTTCATCATTTGCCTCATCTGCTCAAACTGCTTCATGAACTGATTTACTTCTGAAATGTCTTTTCCACTTCCCATAGCGATGCGTTTCTTTCTGTTCCCATCTATAGTATCAGGGTTCGACCGTTCAAAAGGCGTCATCGATTTAATAATGGCTTCAACACCTTTGAAGGCATCGTCGCTGATATCGATATCTTTCATTGCCTTACCCACACCCGGAATCATTGACATCAGGTCTTTGAGGTTACCCATTTTTTTGATCTGCTGTAGCTGGTCAAGAAAATCCTGGAAATCGAACTGATTCTTCCTGATTTTTTTCTCCAGTTTCCTGGCCTGCTCTTCATCATACTGCTCTTGTGCTTTTTCAACAAGGGTAGTAATATCGCCCATACCCAGGATACGTTGAGCCATTCTTTCCGGATAAAACACGTCAAGTGTATCGAGCTTTTCACCACTACTTACAAACTTGATAGGCTTCTGCACCACATATTTTATCGATAGTGCCGCACCGCCACGCGTATCACCATCGAGCTTGGTCAGTACAACTCCGGTGAAGTCGAGCCTCTCATTAAACGCTTTTGCCGTATTCACAGCATCCTGTCCTGTCATCGAATCAACTACAAAAAGTATTTCCTGTGGATTGACTGCTTTTTTGATTTCTGCCACCTCATTCATCATGGCTTCGTCAACAGCCAGACGGCCTGCTGTATCGATGATCAATACATTTTTATTTTTGGCTTTCGCTTCTTTGATCGCATTGCGGGCAATGTCGACCGGGTTTTTATTCTCCGGCTCAGTATATACATCGACTCCAATTTGTGCACCAAGAACCTGTAGCTGGTCTATTGCTGCCGGGCGATAAACGTCGCCCGCAACCAGTAATGGCGACTTGCCTTTCGACTTCAAATAATTCGCCAGTTTACCGCTGAAAGTTGTTTTACCACTACCCTGCAAACCCGCGACAAGTATGATCGCCGGAGTTCCGGTAGAGTTGAAACTACTTTCCGTACCCCCCATCAGCTCCGCGAGTTCATCCTTCACGATTTTCACCATGAGTTGGCCCGGACTTACTGCAGTCAGCACTTTTTCACCCAGTGCTTTTTCTTTGACCCTATCGGTAAATTCTTTTGCAATTTTGAAGTTTACGTCAGCATCAACCAAAGCACGGCGAATTTCCTTCACCGTGTTGGCAATATTGAGTTCATTGATACGTCCCTCGCCCTTCAGTTGTTTAAAGGCCGAATCTAATCTGTCACTTAAATTTTCGAACATGGTTTCTGCTGTTTTCGGACAATAAAAAAAGTGAACAACTAAATGTTCACTTTAATAAGTTGACAAAAATACGAAAACAAAAAGTAGAATTATGTTCCGAGGTAACTTCTTAATAGTTTAGACCTTGATGCATTCCTGAGTTTTGTGATGGCTTTGTCTTTGATTTGCCTGACCCTTTCACGGGTAAGGTTAAACCTGTCGCCAATATCTTCCAGGCTCATGGGATGATCTATACCGATACCAAAAAAGAACCGGAGCACTTCCTGTTGCCTTTCTGTGAGGGTATTCAGGGATCGTTCGATCTCCATTTTGAGGGAATCGATATGATCGATCTGTTCATCGGCGCTCTCCGAGTTAGGGTTGGCCATAACATCGATCAGCGTACTGTCCTCCCCTTCCGAGATGGGTGAGTCCATACTGACGTGCCTTGAAGACATGCTGAGCGTAGCGGTCACTTCATCTGTATCCAATTCAAGCATATCAGCGAGCTCTTCTGCCGAAGGCTCCCTTTCATACTCCTGTTCCAGTTGTTGAAATGCTTTGTTGATTCTGTTGGTCAGGCCCACTTTGTTCAGGGGTAAACGAACAATCCTGGATTGCTCCGCTAAGGATTGCAGGATGCTCTGGCGGATCCACCAAACAGCGTAAGAAATGAATTTGAAACCGCGGGTTTCGTCAAAACGCTGTGCCGCTTTAATGAGTCCGAGGTTGCCCTCATTAATGAGGTCAGGTAAAGACAGGCCCTGGTTTTGGTACTGTTTTGCCACAGACACCACGAAACGCAGGTTTGCCTTCGTTAAACGGTCCAGTGCACGAAGGTCACCCTGTTTAATACGAATGGCTAGCTGAACTTCTTCTTCAGGGGTGATCAGGTCAACCTTGCCAATTTCCTGGAGATATTTCTCAAGGCTGGCGGATTCCCGGTTGGTAATCGACTTCGTAATCTTCAATTGGCGCATGCTCATAAGCGAAGACTTTTTAGGGATAAAATTGCCGTCTTTTTCCTCGTACGGATTTATATCCTGTCTAAACGTGTTTTTACGAAGGATATTGCTTTATGAATATAAGGTAATTCGCCTTATTTCCAAAAAATCTTTAGTGTAACAGGCTGATTTTAAGGAAGTTACCCTTGTGCGTCGTGTACTAACCACATGATTCTGTGAGGTAAACCGCTGGATACCATTGCTAAAAAAATATTTTGGGGGTAGGATTAATTTTCTATTATTGCAACAACCTGAAAAACATTCAGCCGATTAACTGAAGAATCTGATGAGCAAACAATTATTTACCCTGGAATATTCTGTAAGATGTTCACCCTCTATACTCTATGAGTTTTTATCCACTCCTGCAGGCTTGCAGGAATGGTTTGCTGATAAAGTAGATGAGCGGGACCAGGTGTTCAGCTTTACCTGGAACGGCACCACTGACAGAGCACAGGTCCTCGAAACTGAAACCGATAAATTAATAAAGTTTCACTGGTTGCACGGTCCGAAGAATGAATATTTTGAATTCCGAATAGAAAAAGCAGAAGTAAGCAACCAGACCATACTACTGATACGCGATTTTGCTGAGAAAAAAGAAATACCAGATCAAAAAAGACTGTGGGACTTCCAGGTGAATGACCTATTCCACCGCCTCGGAAATTAATCCATTCAATTCCTCGTACGCACCTGCCAGTAGATCATGCATGTTATCCCATAAGATGATTGGAAAACTGCGACTGATTTTTATAAAGGGATGTTCTTCGATGTGTTGACGAAATTCACTTTCTTTCATGCTGTTGATGTATCGATAATTATTGTTGCCGAAATCATGCTGCCATTCGTCATTGGAAACTGCCACCGCATAATTTTGCTCCGCTAGTTGTACATACATATGAAGTATTGAAGCGATATGTTTTGCGCGGTATATTCCTTTTAGATGTAGGGTAATGCTGAAGAAATTTCCCCACCAGAAAAAACACCTTATGGCCATCGTATCCTGTAGCGTGAACAGCCTTGGATAGTCGAACATGACATAGGGAAGCCCCTCGTAGTTTTCACCTCTGGCGATCTTGGGTGATATTTTCGCAACCTCTGCCGGAAGCTTCGCCTTCGTCCGAAAATCATCAGCCAGCATACCAAACAAGGAGTACACTTTTTGGATGATAGCATTCTTTGTTAAAATAAAACCTGCGTCCGTAACCAATCTCAGTTCCTCTGCTGAAAGCCTTAATTTCGCATTGTCCATCAGGGTAAAGTTACCTCTTTTAGTATTTCTCTTTTTGCAAAAGTCAACTTTAGTATGTGCTAAAAAAGCTCGACAAACTTATTCTAAAAGCCTTTATAGGTCCGTTTATAGCCACTTTTTTCGTCACTCTTTTTGTATTGGTGATGCAATTTGTATGGAAATACCTGGACGATATGGTGGGTAAGGGGCTCGATCTGTTTACCATTTTTCGTTTGATCGGTTATGTTAGTATCACGGTAGTGCCCCTGGCCCTTCCTTTGGCCGTATTACTGTCGTCTATCATGACTTTTGGGAACCTCGGAGAAAGCTATGAACTGGTGGCGATAAAGTCTGCCGGCATTCCTCTATTGAGGTTCATGAAACCCCTGATTGTGGTAACTGCCTTTATCTGCGCTTTTGCCTTCATTGTTGCCAATTATATTATTCCTGTCGCCAATTTGAAATTCACTACTCTGCTGTACGACATCCGCGTAGCCAAGCCCGCATTTGACATCAAGGAAGGAATATTCTATGATAAGCTGCCCAATTACGCAATAAAAGTGGGCAGGAAAGATAAGGACGGTAATGGTATCTATGATATCGTTATTTATGAAAACGACTACCGGATGCAGGACAATATCATCGTCGCCGAAAAAGGCAGGATGAGCATCAGCAATGATAAAAAATTCCTTGAATTCTATCTGCAAAATGGATGGCGCAACCAGGAAAGGGGCCCTTTCAATTCAAAAGAAACCGATTATATCAGGATTGGTTTCAAAGATTATAAAAAAGTCTTTGACCTAAGCAGTTTCGAATTGCTGAAAACGCCCGATAGTGCCTTCAAAACGAACTGGCAGATGCTCAATGTAAAACAACTCAATAAGGCTTCCGACTCCATTACCCGGCTGATCCATACCAATATCCAGTCAAGGGTCAGAAAAGAGGCCTTCAATTTTCTTGTCTCCGGCAAGGCTATAGACAGTGGATGGTCGTCGAAAAAATTAACACTGCCCGACAGCCTCCGTTCTTATAAAGACCTCCTGCCCGATTCCGTACTAACGCTAACCTATAACCGCTCAATGGAGAAGGCCGGACTGTTAAAGTCGTCCATGGACCTTATCAATGCAGACTATGAGCAGAAAAGAAAAGAACTTGGCCACTATCTTATAGAATGGCATAGAAAATTTGCTTTGTCCTTTGCCTGTATGGTCTTATTCTTCATCGGTGCGCCGCTAGGTTCAATCATCCGGAAAGGCGGCCTGGGTATGCCCCTCGTCATTGCAGTAGTATTCTTCCTGATTTTTCATCTTCTTGGCATGTTCGGGATAAAATTTGCGGAAAACGAAGTCACTACGCCGCTGGTGGGCATGTGGCTTCCGAGCTTTATCCTGGTTCCGATCGGTTTTTTCTTCACCTATAAGGCTATGCATGATTCGCAGCTTTTCAACCAGGAATTTTATTTCAGGTTTTTCCGGAAAGTCAGGGCCTTTGCAAAAAAATAATGCTTTTTATTTCAGTAACTTCAGTGAAATAACATTTCATGGAACGTAGAACATTCATCGGCCGTATTTCTAAAGCCGGTCTTGCCGTTGCTGCAGTGGGTTCTGTAACGGGAATGGCTTCCTGCAGCAGTTCCAAAAACGTTTCTTCCGGTGGCCCTTTTAAAACATCGGTTGACCAGGCTCCCCTGCTTTACCGTTACGACGCCCTTGAGCCAGTAATCGATGCGCGTACGATGGAAATCCATTTTACCAAGCACGCTGCTGCATACAGCACAAATTTAAAGGACGCGATAAAGGCGGAAGGAGTAGACGGAAAAGTTTCAGTGGAGGAGATCCTGGGAAAAATATCAAAGTTCTCTACAAAAATGAGGAATAATGGCGGAGGTCATTATAACCACGAATTATTCTGGCAATGTATGAAAGCAAATGGTGAAGGTGCACCAACGGGAAAACTACTGGCAGATATAGAGACTCAATTCACCTCCTTTGCAAATTTCAAGACCATGTTTTCCGATGCAGCTAAAACAAGGTTCGGCAGTGGTTGGGCCTGGTTGTATACCGACAGTATGAAGAAACTTAAAATAGGCTCTTCTGCGAACCAGGACAATCCTTTAATGGACGTTTCCGACATCAAAGGATTTCCTCTACTCGGACTAGATGTATGGGAACATGCTTATTATTTGAAATACCAGAATAAACGCGCTGACTATATCGACAATTGGTGGAAAATTGTGAATTGGGAGTATGTGCAGAAAAGATATGCTGCGGTGTAAAAACCTTTCCATTGATCAATATTAAAATCATATTCTTCCTGGTTGCAGGCACATTGTTTTTCTTTTCTATTCTCCGTTTCCAGGGAGATGGTCTGATCACTCCATATGCAGATAAAGGGATTGTTTCTCTGGAATTAGCCAACACCCAGTTGAAAGTAGCCCATATACTTTATGGATGGAAGTCGGACGGCCTTGTCTATAAATTCAGGAATAATATTCTCATTGATTTTTTATTCATTCCTTTTTATGTAATGCTTTTCTACACATTGTGCGGCAGCATTTCAGTGAGGCTGAATTCGATACCTGCAAAACTTGGTGTATTGTTGGCATTCTTCAGCCTTATTGCAGGATTATTTGATGTGTGTGAAAATATATTAATGCTAGGCGCTTATTTGAAAATGTATAATAATGTTACTACGATGACCACTTCGATATTTGCGACACTCAAATTTATCCTCCTTGGTCTGTCTATGGTATATGTGATTTTATTCGGCACCTATGTACTTCGGTTAAAATTTTCGCGATAGGATTAACATTGATTTAATTTTTCTTAACAGGTTGTAAAGCAGCGTTCCCTATATCTTTGTGACCAGTTTGCAAGTCATATATCAGCCTTTGTCGGTCCAACTAACATTTGTGTAGAAGGTTTCGGCAAAGGCTGAGCCAATTAAAAGCGCAGGTCTCAAACCTTTGGTTTGAGACCTGCGCTTTTAAAATTGGATAATTGGGAAATGTGGTAAGTGTGGGAATGCAAATGAGATAATTAACGGTCAGGCCTGGTCATTCCGCTAATCCAATCCGCCCATCCCTGCCTGCCGGCAGGCAGGCGTCGTTTCGCAAATCCGTCAATCCGTAAATACGCTAATTCGTAAATCCGACAATTCGCTAATTCGTCAATCCGCAAATCCGTCAATCCGCCAATTCGCAATCGCCGAAGGCGTATCTTCGCTTTCTAAACATTAAGAAATGCAAGTTTGGAAAGATTACCAGGAAAAAAACAAAGAAAGGTTCCTGAATGAGTTGCTTGACCTCCTCAGAATACCATCAGTTAGCGCAAGAAGTGAACATAAAAATGATATGGTTAAATGCGCGGAAGCGGTTAAGCTGAGATTGATTGAAGCCGGAGCAGACCTGGCCGAAATTATTCCTACAGAGGGTCATCCTATAGTATATGGTGAGAAAATTGTTGATCCATCCCTGCCTACGGTGCTGGTGTATGGTCATTACGACGTCCAGCCAGCCGATCCGTTAGAATTATGGCATAGTGGTCCCTTCGAACCAGTGATTAAAAACGGCAAAATTTACGCACGAGGCTCCTGCGATGATAAGGGTCAATTCTATATGCACGTTAAGGCCCTCGAAATGATGGTAAAAACGAAAACGCTTCAGACTAATATTAAATTTTGTATTGAAGGTGAAGAGGAAGTGGGCTCTCCCAATTTGGGAAAATTTGTTGCCTCTAACAAGGAACAATTAAAAGCAGATGTTGTCCTTATCAGTGATACCTCCATGCTAAGTATGGACACCCCGTCTATCGATGTAGGTGTCCGCGGCCTCAGCTATATTGAAGTTGAAGTTACGGGACCCAACCGTGACTTGCATAGTGGCGTTTATGGTGGAGCTGTGGCCAATCCCATTACCATACTTGCAAAAATGATTGCTTCCTGTCACGACGAAAATAATCATATCACAATTCCTGGTTTTTATGATGATGTAGTTGAGTCTACATCCGAAGAGAGAAAAAAAATGGCTGCCGCGCCATTCAACGAAGAGGCATACAAAAAAGACCTGGGTGTTACCGCTTTATGGGGTGAAAAAGGATTCAGCACCAATGAACGTACAGGTATTCGTCCAACCCTGGAACTAAACGGTATCTGGGGAGGGTATACAGCTGAAGGTTCAAAAACCGTACTCCCATCAAAAGCATCCGCAAAGATTTCTGCCAGGCTTGTACCAAATCAGTCCAGTGTAAAAACAACCGCACTCCTGCTTAATTATTTTACCAGTATTGCACCTGAGGGTGTAACGGTAAAGGTAATGGAGCATCATGGTGGCGAGCCTTATATGACGCCTATAAACTCAAATGCTTATAAAGCGGCGGCTGCTGCCATCAAAGATACTTTTGGCAAAGAACCCGTTCCCGTCAGGGGTGGCGGTTCAATTCCGATCTGTGCATTGTTCGAAAAAGAACTGGGCATAAAGATCGTATTTATGGGTTTTGGCCTGGATAGCGATAACCTTCATTCCCCAAATGAAAAATACGACCTGTTTAATTTTTATAAAGGCATTGAGACGATTCCATATTTCCACAAGCATTTTGGAAATATGAAATCGTAACGCATCGCGATAATAAAAATATCCAATTCAGAAATTGTTTACGTATGGACGTGGCGAGATAAAAACTTCTTACCTGCCACCAGGCGTACAATGCGCTCTCAGGTACTCCGTGTACAATGTTTTGAGATGCATTTCAGTGCCTTCACCTTCGTTAATGTTGTGTGTCCTGTTTGGATAGGCCATAAATTGAAACTGTTTGTTATACCTGATTAATTCATTCAATAATACTTTATCCTCACCGGTTCTAAGGTTTTGCGCCATGATCTGTCCCCCGGTAAGTTGCAGAAACGTGCTATTATCAATCCAGTAAATTTTAGGTAACACCTGGCCTGTCAAATTCATCGACAATACTATAGCAAAGAAAAAGTGTATCGCAGTTTTCAATTTGTTGGTTTTGAATAAATGTAAAACAAAATGGTTGTTCTGAATGATAAGTCGCTGTGGCGTATTTAATTGCACGGATATAGACAACAAAATTTCCCAAAAAGGCATCTTAAATCCTTACCGGTTATAATTCCTGAACAATATTATCTATTTTTCGGTCCCTTAACCTTAAGTAAACAGATCGTAATTCATGCAAATCAGGACTTTATCAATCGTGATGCCAGCTTTCAACGAAGGCAACACCATTCACCACATTTTAGATAAGATCAGGGTCGTTAACCTCAGCCATAACATTTCAAAAGAAGTGATTATTGTAAATGACTGCTCTACCGACCACACTGAGCAGTCGGTAAAAAATTACATGAATGAATTTCCATCACTAAATATTCAGTACTTCCGGCACGACGTTAATATGGGAAAAGGGGCAGCATTGCACACAGGCATTGCAAAAGCCAGTGGCGAATACCTCGTAATCCAGGATGCTGATCTTGAATATGATCCGTCAGAATATAATGACCTGCTCAAACCCGTTGTAAATGGTTCGGCCGATGTGGTATATGGTTCAAGATTTATGGGAGGATCACCGCACCGGGTACTTTTTTTTTGGCATACGATCGGAAATAAATTCCTTACGGCTTTCGCCAATATGTTCGCCAACCTGAACCTCACTGACATGGAAACCTGTTATAAACTCTTTGACACGAAAATGTTGCAGTCTATCCATCTCAAAGAAAAGCGTTTTGGATTTGAACCTGAAGTAACGATCAAAGTTTCAAGAATTCCTAAAATCAGAATCTACGAAGTAGGCGTTTCTTATTACGGAAGAACCTACGAAGAAGGAAAGAAAATTGGTTGGAAGGATGGATTCCGCGCACTTTATTGCATCATAAAATATGGCCTGTTCAGGTAAACAGATATGTTGATCAGGATTTTTTTCAGGATATTAATTTTCGCTACCCTGGGTACGATTGCTGCCGTGCTTCTGATGACCTGGTATAAAGGATACATGGGAAGCATTGAAAGTATTGTATCCATTGTAGGTACAAAAAAAACAGCTGGCGACCTGTCTGCCATCATTTCACCACAACGGTTCACGTATATACAGATCCTGCTGCTCGCCGTAACCGCCGTTTTGGCAACACTGCTATGGAAATTTAACCTCATTTACAACACCGCTTATTACTATGTTGGTTCGCTGATGAGGTTCACAAAGTCAGTGGTTATTACCAGCCTCACATCACCGCTTAAATACCTGCTGATCATTCCGGTTGCGGGTACCTTCTACTACGCCATCATCATGCCTATCTGTTATGATGAAGGACTGACCTACCTCTATTTTACATCCAAAAGCATATTTGCTTCGATGTCTTTCTACCCGGAACCAAACAACCATATCCTCAACTCACTGCTCACGAATATTACCATTCACCTACCCTTTGGAGATACTGAACTCCGGCTGCGTCTTCCTTCCCTGCTGGTCAGCGTACTCACCTGGATGGTCGCCTATAAATTACTGGTAACATATTACAATAAACAACTAGCGCTTATTGTAACGGCTGTGTCGTCAATGGTTTTTCTCGTTTTCTACTACAATTATCAATCCCGGGGGTATGCACTGGTCAACCTTTGCTTTGTATCCGCCCTGTATAATGCTCTGGGCATCATCAGAAAAAAAGAACATCGTGAAAACTGGATTTGGTTTGGCGTGGCATCGATCCTTGGATTTTACACGATGCCATCGTTCTTATATCCTTTCATTACCCTCAATGTTATCATCCTCATCTATAACTGGCGCGAACTCAAAAGACAAGTCCTTATTAATGCAGTGGTAGCAGCTATAACGATCGTCCTATACCTGCCTATTATTATTGTAAACGGCCTACAGGCATTAACCAGCAATCCATATGTAAAAATCCTGGACCGCCATGAAGTTATCCGCAAGCTTCCTGAGTTTTTTCAAATGAGCCTAAATGAACTGACGCAGTTTCCCTGGTATATGAGCCTGCTGCTGATATTGCCATCATGTATATATGCAATAGCCCGGAGACAATCATTTAACCTAAGCCTTTTTGTAATTTTTCTGCTGGCACCATTCATACTGCTTGCTACCCACTCGGTAATTCCATTTCCCCGGACTTTCATTTATTATGGGTTTTTATTGCCCCTTCTTGCAGTGATTAGTTTTGAGGAGCAAATACAAAAAATATCGCCAAGACTGCTCATCATATTGCTTGTCGTCATTCAACTGGGAATGCTGTACCGGTTTAGCCAACGCATCATTCCCTATGAAGAAAGGGATCCGCAACTCAACTGGAGTTCAAAAACCTATACCAATGAGATGGTCGGTAATAAACGGTATTTTTCGAGTGGCAACCTGCTCGGAACTACGTTATTGTATGAACTGAAAACGCAGGGTTATGATAAGGCGGAAGTAGTCTTTTATAATTTTCCCGTAAACGCAGATACGCTCAGGAATTTTGACTATATCATTATCGGTAACGAAACAGATCGTACAAAGGTGAAAAAACCCAGGATCACCACGCAGTATTATCATATTTATTGAGGTTATTGCTACATTGCAGTTGATGGCAGACAAGGAAAAACTGAGGCTCGATAAATACCTTTGGGCAATTCGAATCTTTAAAACACGCTCGCAGGCGGGTGACGCCTGCGATAAAGGAAAAGTAAAATTACAGGGTAGTTCTGCGAAAGCTTCCAGGCCCGTAGTCATTGGCGATGAATATGAAATTAAGGCGGAGAACAGAAAATGGGTCATCAGGGTAAACGAACTTCTTGATCACCGTGTACAATACCAGGAAGCCATAAAATATTATATTGACATCACTCCGGAAGAAGAAAAACAACGGCTTGAATTCCAGGCGGCAGTATTCTATTCCGGGAAACGGCAGTCCAAGATTGGCAGGCCTACAAAAAAAGATCGGCGGGAACTGGATGGTTTTATGGAATAATTCCCACCTTATTGCAATATCTCATCAGCACATTAACCATGCGTATCCACATCATCACCGTTGTTCCTGAATTACTCTCCAGCCCGCTTCAGCACTCTATTATGAAAAGGGCGCAGGAGAAAGGACTGTTGACGGTGGAACTGCATCACCTCCGGAAATGGGCGGTGAACGAATATGGACAGATCGATGACTATCAATTTGGTGGAGGAGCTGGAATGGTGATGATGCCCGAACCCTTATCGAAGGCCATAGAAGAACTATCGGCCCAAATTAAATTTGACGAAATTATTTACCTAACGCCTGATGGCGAAAGATTCGAACAACGCCTGGCCAACAAACTATCGCTAAAGGAAAATCTGTTAATGATTTGTGGTCATTACAAAGGAATAGACCAGCGGATCCGCGATAAATATGTGACCATGGAAATTTCCATCGGCGACTATGTATTAAGTGGGGGTGAGTTGGCCGCAGCAGTAATTACAGATGCCATAGGAAGGCTTTTGCCAGGGGTACTTAATGATGAAACTTCGGCATTGTTTGATTCGTTTCAGGATGATTTGCTTGCTCCCCCAGTGTATACAAGGCCGGCCGACTTCCAGGGAATGAAAATCCCCGATGTGCTGCTCAGCGGTGATCCTAAAAAAATTGACGCCTGGCGCCACGATCAGGCGGTGCTTAGAACAAAGTTAAAAAGACCTGACCTTTTACAGGACGATATTGAATCTGCGTGATATGATCAGACAACAAAATAAGCACGTGTAAACGTCGTTTATACGGCAGGATACCTGACTACTTGTTATGGTTGAATGTCTGAAAAACATCAAATCTGGTAGTGACATCAGGCTGCATAAGGACCTGAGTCTTACTCTTTCAAAATAAAATCACGCCATTCTTATGTAATTCAAAGTAATGGTGCAACCTTTAAGTTTAATTCTACCTATGCCTTTTAGTTATATTGTTTACGGTTCTATCGGAGTTATTGCTGCCGCAGTGTGTGTTTTCTTTATTATCCGTATTGCGAAAAGGGATAAACGAACTGACTAGAAGTTCATCAATTCCATTCTCAGTGTTTTCAATTCCAAAATTTTAGCGGGCTCATCACGCTGCAGTTTTTCAAATTCCTGCTGGTAAGTCCAGTCACGGTAGCAATCCGCCCACCAAAGCGCAAACCATGCCAGGAAAGGGGCCATAACACAAATCAGGGCAATCAGCGGTGAAGAAAATATAATCGACACAATGATCCAGAGGAGTATCCAGACAAAGTAAACAATGGCTGTAACCGCTACCTGTACACTGGTGTAAAAATCAATCCTGGTCACTTTCTTATCAGCTGTTTTTCTGCCCACCAGGTAGGGCCAGACATTGAGCATAATTCCTATACCAAAAATGGGAAAACAAAGCATAAGCAATAACGGGGGAACGGTGGGTACTGGCTTCCCGGTAAAAGACCGATCATATACATTATAACCCGCCAATGCAGATATATAGTTTGATTGTTTTTGTTCTATACTTTTGAATGCTTCATCGTTCAGGTTACTAATTATATTACAGATATTTTTTTGCCGGAAAAAATCTGCCATGGTAAAATATCTTCCCCGATCATTGTCGTTCATCCGTAAACAATGCTCTACAAATGAAGTACGTTGAGGCTGGTCTACAAATAAAACCACTTTTCGAAAATGCCTCTCCAATTCTTGTGTAAGCTGGCTGATGGCCTTTGGCTGATTTTCTGCATATTGTTCACGGTAATGGTCGATAGGTACAGGATCGCCTGTCACGAGCTGTAGGTTGGAACGGAACGCATGCCTGCTGTAATGTATCCCAACGGGCACGATCACCAGGGGCATGTCCAGTCCTTTTTTTAATGCCTGAAGTGCAATTCTGGACACTCCTTTTTTTAAAGGAAGAATATTTTTCTCCACCCTGCTTGTTCCTTCGGGGAAGATCAGCAGTAGTCCGCCATCTTTCAATACTTTTTCTCCTTCATTGAAACTGTCCGCATTTCTATGAAGTTCAGTTTTATCTTTGTCCCGGCTATAAATTGGTATCATGTGAAGTTTGCTGAATATATACCTGGCAAAAGGTCCTTTAAAGATATCGCTGCGAACATAATAGTGTATAGGCCGCCTCAGCTTTACGCCCATGATCATGGCATCCAGGAATGACGCTGCATGGTTGGAAATAATCACCACGGGTCCTGTCGCAGGAATTTTGTTGGCATCAAGGAAATAAGATCTCCTGAAAAAAAGCCAAAGGGCCGGAGTCATGATGAATTTTGCCAGATAATATAACAATGTCCAGACTTTTTTTAGTGAGCACGTTTACAGTAACCATTTGCTCTACTGCCGCACTTGATAACCTTTAGAACAATTCAAAAACCAGTTTTATTGAGTGTAAAGCGTAAATTAGCTTTTTCCCATAAAACCAAAACAATGTCTACCAACAGAAGAAAATTTTTACGCAATATAACACTTGGTGCGGGAGCACTAACCACGGGAATTGATTCCGTGTCGCAACCTTCAGGTCCCCACCTTCAACCTGCGGGTTTTAATATGAGCGGTTATGCGGCACCGAAAATAGAAACCGTTCGCATCGGGGTGATCGGCCTTGGTCAAAGAGGTTCTGACGCTGTGGCGAGGCTAAGTTATATCGATGGTGCAGAAATTGTTGCACTTTGCGATAAATACCCTGACCGGGTAGAAAAAGCCCAGCAAACCCTGGTGAAAATGGGCCGTCCAAAAGCAAAAGGATACAGCGGAGAAGATGGATGGAAAGCGCTTTGTGAAAGCAAAGATATCGACCTCGTATACACGCCTACTCCATGGCATCTGCATACGCTGATCGCTGTCTATGCCATGAAAAATGGCAAGCACGCGGCTACCGAAGTACCGGCGGCACTAACCATTGAAGATTGCTGGCAACTTGTGGAGATCTCCGAAAAAACGAAAAAGCATTGTATGATGCTGGAGAACTGCTGCTATGATTTTTTTGAATTGCTGACGCTGAATATGTCCCGCAACGGTATGTTCGGTGATATCCTCCACGCTGAAGGTGCTTATATCCATGACCTTAGTAAAGGTTGGCTGTTTAACAAGAAAGCATATGCCGATATGTGGCGACTGAAAGAAAATATAAAGCATAACGGTAACCTATACCCGACGCACGGGCTGGGCCCGATTGCACAATGTATGAACATTAACCGCGGAGATCAGTTTGATTACCTGGTGAGTGTGAGTACAAATGATTTTACACTTGGAAACCTGGCTACAGAGATGGCTGCTAAGGACGAATTTTTCAAGGAATACGTCGGCAAAAAATATCGCGGGAATATGAACACGACCACTATCCGCACGCATAAAGGCAAGACCATAATGGTGCAACATGATGTTTCGTCACCGAGGCCTTATTCACGCATCCACCTGCTCAGTGGAACGAAGGGTGCGGCGCAAAAATGGCCAGATCCTGAAAAAATTGCTTTCGGTCACGAGTGGGTTAAGCCGGAAGAATTGCAAAAACTGTACGACCAATATTCACCTCCAATTGTTAACCATATTGGTAAAATTGCGAAAGAAGTTGGTGGACACGGGGGTATGGATTTCATCATGGACTGGAGACTGATCGACTGCCTGAGAAATGGACTACCGCTAGATCAGGATGTATATGATGCAGCCTCATGGAGTGCTGTTGTTGCACTCAGCGAAAAATCTGTCGGGTCACGCTCAAAGTCAATGGACGTGCCGGATTTCACCAGGGGAAACTGGAAAACAAATACACCGGTAAACCTTACCCTCGATGGCGGCGGAACTACCGGTGTAAGAAATATCAAATCATAACATCAGTGCATCATTGCGAAATCATAATAAAGAAAAAGTAGAACGCCAGTATCATTAACACACTGAAGGCGAAGTCGATAGCGAATGTCTTTTTCATAAGTACGGATTTAAATAAAAGAAGGCTGAATGACATCCATTCAGCCTTCAAAATTGTGCCAATTCGATAAACCGGCATACCGTAAATATACCTCCTGTCAATCTTTTTTTACGCCTATAACGGGCAGGGATTTTTCCCTGATCAACTGGTTAAGTTGCTGAACATCACTGTTTACAATCGTCTTCAGCTTACCCAATTCAGCATCTGCCTGTGAAGCAAGGTCAGCATACACTTCTTTAACCTGCTTACTGGGTGCCATATTTCCACTATTGGCTGCATCAAACAAACCACTTAATTTATCATTCAACCGGATCGGATAATTCAATACATCCTGGCTGCTTTTTGCCTTAGTCTGATAAAGTTTTTCTTCAATGGCCGTCAATTTTTTATTGATGCTGTCACACAAAAGTTTTACGTCTGTTGGAATATCCTTTCCCTGCCTTGCAGTAAAGTCATCTATCTGTGTGCGCAGCAAACGGATATCTTTTATACCTTTCTGCGTTTCATTAAACTTGCCCTGCACCTGTTGGAGAAAACCAAACTGCGCATCATAATCCTGCTGTGAAATATTATAATTAGGATCAGCTACTACAGTAAAAGGAACTTCAGCAGAGTCGGATCCAACAACAACTTTCGCAAAAAAGTTACCGGGTGCAGCAGCAACATTTGACGGTAAGCCATTCCACAAAATCATGCCGTCGATTTTTTCTGCCTCTGGATACTGAAGGTCCCAGTTAAACATGTTCATCCCTTTCGACAGGTCCATTTTATTTTCTTTTGAGTCTGTTGTATACGAGCGAATCAATTTTTTATCCTTATCCAGTATACTAATCCTGCCTTTCGTAGAATCGGTCACTTGTTTTGCATAATAATTAATAACAGCACCTTTAGGAGGATTTTTTCCTGCATTGACCGGAGCGCCAAAGAAAGCTGAAAAACGATTACCCATCATTCGGTATGCGGGATTAACATCGTAGACTTTCAGGTTGGCTGAAAGTATTTCGGGGTTCCACTGCTGTACCATGGTAAGGTCATCAATCACCCAGAATGCGCGTCCCTGCGTAGCCACCACGAGGTCATTATTTTTAATGGTCAGGTCTGTGATGGGAACTACCGGAAGATTAAGCTGGAATGGCTTCCAGTTATCACCATCGTTATAACTAATATACATGCCATATTCTGTGCCGGCATATAGTAATCCTTTTCGCTTCTTATCAGTGCGCATGACCCTGGTGAAATGCATTTTATTGATGCCATTGGTGATCAACTTCCAGTTTTTTCCATAGTCAGAGGTCTTGTAGATATATGGCGTGTAATCATCGAGTTTGTACCTCGTCCCGGTGATGTAGGCTGTTCCTTTGGCAAACGGATCCGTTTCGATAGCGTTCCACATGATCCATTTCGGACTGTCTTTCGGGGTTACATTTTCCCAACTCTTACCCGCATCCTTACTGATGTTGACAAGCCCATCGTCACTGCCTGTCCACAATACATCTTTTTCCAACATACTCTCTGCTGCGGTAAAAATAGTGCAATAGTATTCTACCGATGTATTGTCTTTGGTGATGGGTCCACCACTGGAAACCTGTTTGCTTTTATCGTTTGTGGTCAGGTCAGGAGAAATTTGTTCCCAACTGGCACCTTCATTTTCTGTAACAAAGAGGGCATTTCCTGCACAATACAAACGCTTAGGGTTATGAGGTGAAAAGAAGATGGGGAAGTTCCATTGAAACCTGAATTTAGAAGCTTCTGCTCCGGCACCCATGGGATTGTCGGGCCATACAGATATTGCACGGTTCTCCCCGGTTCTATGGTCGAGCCTGGAAAGATATCCTCCATAATTTCCACCATAAACAACCTCGGGATTTAATGGATCAGCAACAACATATCCGCTTTCACTTCCCGCCGTAGGTTCCCAGTCTGATGTACCTATGGCAGCGCCGTAGGTAGCGGACTTGATGCGCACTGTGGAATTATCCTGCTGTGCACCGAGTATCCTGTAGGGGAATGAATTGTCGGTTGATACTCTATAGAACTGAGCCGTTGGCTGATTTTCATAAGTGCTCCAGTTGGTGCCGCCATCGAAACTGACCTGTGCACCGCCATCGTCGGCAACGATCATGCGCCTGCCGTCTTCCGGATCAATCCAAAGATCATGATGATCACCATGTGGGGTGCGTAAACTTTGGAAAGTTTTTCCGCCATCCCTGCTAACCATAAAGCCCACATTCGGACAATATACCTGGTTTTCATTTTTGGGATCGACAAAAATTTTGGTATAATACCAGGCACGCTGCCGGATGTTATTATCACTGCTTGCCAGGGTCCAGGATTCACCTCCATTGGTACTCATGAACAATCCGCCTCCGGCATTTTCGATGATGGCATATATTTTTTCTGTATTGGAAGGTGCAACGGCTATGCCTGTGATGCCCCACAATCCTTTTGGCAATCCTTTACTCGCAGAAATATTTTTCCAGGTTTCACCACCATCTGTACTTTTCCAAATGCCACTACCCGCTCCGCCGCTTTCAAGACTGTAGGGTGTTCTTATCACACGCCATGTGCCCGCATAAAAAACATTTGGATTACCTGGTTCCATCACCAGGTCAGACGCGCCGGTCTGGTTATTGACATACAGCACTTTCTTCCAGTTCCTTCCGCCATCGGTAGTTTTGTAGATTCCCCTTTCTTCATTCGGTCCAAATAAATGGCCCATAACGGCAACCCATGCAACCTCTGGGTTTCGGGGGTGTATGACAATCCGAACAATATGTCTTCCTTCTTTCAGTCCAAGGTTACGCCAGGTTTTTCCCCCATCATCCGTCCTCCATATCCCACCCAGTCCTTCGCTCACATTACCCCGCATAGTATTCTCGCCTTCTCCAACATAGATCACTGATTCATCCGATGGAGCAACGGCTACCGAACCAATGGTGGTACCGAAATACTTGTCCGATATATTTGACCAGTTGTTACCGCCGTCTGTCGTTTTCCAGACCCCACCACCCGTTGCGCCAAAATAAAACGTGTTCCGGTTTTTGTAAGAGCCGGTTGCGGCACCGCTTCGTCCACCTCTGAAGGGACCTACAAGCCTGTATTTAACGGTGGAAAGCAACGCTGAATCTGTGGAGGAACCACTATTGACTGCAGGTGCTGCTGCCTTTTTTTTCTGGGCCGTTGCAGAGCATGCAAAAGCCACCAGTACCTGGAAAAGAACTGTTTTTCTCATATTCAATTAATTGGATCGAAAGGTAGGAAGATAATGGTGATAATTGTATAATGCGATAATGTGGAAATGACCGGATCCGGTCTTCAGCCGGAGATCAGTTTTATCGTTTCATGGCAGGCGTTGTATGTGTACGGGCACAAAAAACCCCGAACGTTCGGGGCAAATGAATTGAAAGTCTGGTAACTGGTGGTTGATTGTACTTTGTTTTGCGTGACGCAAACTTAATTCGCAATGCGTAATGCGTAATTCGCAATCTACCCTAAATGATATTGATTTTTTGCATCACCTTGGACTTGTGGGCTTTGCTGATGGGAATATGGTTGCCGCGGATGTAAAGTGTATTTTCCTGGATGTCATCTATGGAGGCGAGGTTAACAATATACGAACGATGAACCTTCAGGAATTTTTGTCCATCAACTTTGGTTTCCAGGTTCTTGATGGTATTGTGTGTGATATATTTCTTATCCGCTGTCACGAACTTCACATAGTCGCCCATACTTTCAATGTATAGTATGTCTTCATTTTTCAGGCGAATGAGCTTACCATTTACTTTTATGAAAATGTGATCCGTTGCATTGGAGTCTTCCTGTTGCTTTTTAACCTCTACTTTTTGTACAGCTTCAAGAAACCGCTGATATGTAAAGGGTTTACGGAGGAAGTCCGTAACATTATATTCAAAGGCGCTGAAAGCATACTCCGTTTTCGAAGTAGTCAGGATCACCTGTGGTTGGTATACAAGTTGGTCCATTAATTGAAAACCAGTTATACCGGGCATTTCCACGTCGAGGAAGATCAGGTCAACCAGGTTCTCTGAAAGATATACGAGGGCTTCTTCGCCATTGGGAAACTGGCCCTGAACTTCAATAATACCGCTGCGCTCACAAAACTTACGGAGAAATTCTGAAGCGGGTTGAAGGTCTTCTACAATGATGCTGGTATATTTAATCATGCTCTTACGTTAATGAACCTTTTCATTCTGATAAGTTCCTGGCGAATGATACTGATCGATTCACCCACCATAATAACCAGCTCCTGATATTTTTCCCTGAGTTCTTCTGTATTTGATACGGTGCCACAAGCATCCTCAAATTGCTGTACAAGTGCCTGAATTTTTAGCAATCCCACATAGCCGAACAGCGGCTTGATCTTATGAAACAACTTCCTGAGCGCTTCATGGTCTGCCTGGTAAAACAGTGCTTCAGCAGCAGCCATCTCGGGAATGATGAGGTTAAGAGAAGATTCAAATATCTCGGCAGCCGATTGAATATCACCCGCATAAAGATCGTCAAGGAAGGCAGCATCAAAGCGGCCGGAATAGACATATTGAATTTCTTCCTTATTCATAAAATCACAATTTTCAGATGAGCATTGCGTTAACAGTGAATCCCTTATCGCATTACTGAAAACAGGGGCACAGGTATGAAAACGAACATTTTAGACCAAATAGTATCTTTTCCAAAAAGTATTTTAAGGACAGGAATTGAAGAATCCACCAGCAGGGAAGAAGAAAAGAATATCATCAGACTAAATCTTTTCCTGAGTTTCTGCCTGGGTGTAAGCCTGATCAACTGCCTGTTCAACCTGGCCAATGAATTGTTTGTCAGCGCCATTGCAAATATTGCAGGTACATTTCTGTTGACTGTCGCATTCTACATGAACAAGGACGGACACCTGGAACAATCAAAACGCCTCGGCATCATCACCATCAACCTTTACCTGTTCACCGTTAGCTATGTGGAAGGACTGAGGTCTGGACAATACCTGTTATTCTTTCCGCTGATACTTGCCCTTATATTCGTAATAGACCTGAAGCGCAATCTTAATGAAGTGATTCTGACCAGCGTTGTTACACTACTTACCACGGCATTAATTTTTATCTTAGCGCCGTATCAAAATACGCTACAGAAGATACCCCAGGACCTTTATAGCGGACTCTTCAGCACCAACCTTTCCATTGCGCTGTTACTAACTACCGTGTTTGCATACCTGATATTAAAGACGCTCGAGAACCATGAGGATAAGATCCTGGAGGAAAAAATGCTCTCGGATACCATTTACGACACATCCCTCGATGCAGTATTTATTATACGGGTTGCCGATCTCGTCATTACTGATTGTAATAAAAGAGCGTTGGAAGTCTTTCGCCACGAAAATAAAAAGTCATTGATTCAGATTCCGGTTCAAACACTCCTGGGAGAACAAATGCGGGAACGCATCAGTGGAATAAAATCAAATGGGTTTATCAAAGGTTCACCCTGGTATGGCAATATGGATTTTGAAAAGCATGACGACAGCCTTTTTTATGCTTATGTGAACCTGGTACCCTTCAATCATCAGAACCAACTCTATTGCAAGATCAGCATACTCGATATAACGGAGATCAAGGTGGCGGAATTCGAAATCTTGAAAGCGAAAGAACGCGCAGAAAAAGCCGCCAAAGTAAAATCCAGGTTTCTCAGTAATATGAGCCATGAGCTTCGAACACCGCTAAATGCCATCATCGGTACATCTAATATTTTATTGCAGGAAAATTATCTTGACACACAGCGTGAATACTTTGATGTATTGAAAAACTCGTCTGAACATATGCTTCAACTGGT
>JANMMA010000402.1:0-5916 GCA_031372815.1 Sphingobacteriales bacterium | reverse complement strand
TTATTAAGCACCGCTAAACTAACTAACCTTCAACCTCCAGGTAACCTGAACTTCTGGCTGTTCCCGCATATTAGATAACTGTTCCTCGCTTACATTTTCAAACAGATATTCGTAAGATCTGAGCCTATGGTGCCCTCTTTCAGATTCTTTATCGATCACAAATCCCTGTTCCTCAAAAAATTGCCGGGCTGTTTCAAAGCTGTCAAACATTTTTTCCTCGATGCGCTGCTGGTCAGTAATTTTTTTAAGCTCATCCTTCCCTTCCTGTAATTCCGGTAACGAAGTTTTACGGTATATATCAGCAGTTATCCAGTAACCTCCCCTTTTAAGTAAAATGCGCTTAATAATGGCGCAAATCTTTTCTTTTTCGCTTGCATCAAGATACATCAACAACCCTTCATTGACAATAACCAGGGGACCATGTGGAAAGTAACTGACCACTTCATTGAAATTATTTTCATCAAGCCCGTTCAGGGCCATCATATAAAGTTGTCCTTTTAAATTTTTTTTATCATTCATTAAATTAATCAAATCCTGCTTTTTGTTGATCATTTCTTCAAGATCAGTATCAATATAATGAACCCTACGATTCCTTACCATATCCAAACCACGAAAAGAAAATCCGGAGGACAGCTCAAGTATATTTTCGATTTCCAATCCGGCTAATAGCTGGTTAATACTCCAATACCTGCGCTCAAAATGAAAGACCCGGGCCCAATAAGCCGGGTCTTTTATCTTGAAATCAGGCAGATATGGTTCCGGGTAAGTTATAAGTTCCGCGGCTTTTCTTGCGTAAGGAATATCTGTAAGAGCCTTTAGGAATAATATCGATTTGGCCGTAGGGCTGATGGCACTAAAGTCGCGGTTAAATGATTGATTTTCCATAATTACATGTTGAAACTTTACCCCATTCCAAAACGACCTTCATGAAGGTAAACTTGGTCCATATATCGATCGTATAATTGAAAGATTCTATACAGTTCATCAATCGTGGAATGAAACTGGAATGAATAAATCTTACCCTGTAATCTGTACAGCTTTCACTTCATTTTCCAGTTCTACTCCTTTTTCAAATCTGTCCAGGTTTGTTAGTGTCGTTACAGCAATCTGGGTAAGGGCCTCCTTTGTGAAATATCCCTGGTGTGAAGTAATTAGCACATTGGGGAAACTCATCAACCTTAGCAGCTGCTCATCTTCAATGATATGTTCCGACAAATTTTTGAAAAACAATTTCTCCTCTTGTTCATATACATCTATGCCCAGGTAGCCAAGTTTCTTACTCTTTAAAGCCTCAATAGCGTGGGATGTTTTTATCAGTGCACCCCTACTGGTGTTGATCAGCATTACGCCATCTTTCATGGAAGACAATACCTCCCTGTTAATTAAATGTCTGGTAGCAGGAGTGAGCGGACAATGAAGGGATATTATATCAGCAGTGGTAACGATCTCCACAAACGGCAAATACTTTACGCCAAGATTTTTCAGTTCTTGAGATTCGTAGATGTCGTAAGCCAGAACATTGCATCCAAAACCCAGCATGATCCTGCAAAAAACGGCACCTATTTGTCCCGTCCCGATAACACCGACAGTCTTTCCGTGAAGGTCAAAGCCCGTTAAATTATCGAGCGAAAAATTACTTTCCCTTATCCTGTTATAAGCTTTGTGCGTTTTACGATTAAGGGTAAGAATGAGTGCCACGGCATGCTCCGCCACGGCATAGGGTGAATATGCAGGAACCCTGAAAACCTTTATGCCTTTTTCTTCTGCCGCCTGAAGATCAACGTTGTTAAATCCGGCACACCTTAGCGCTATGACCCTGATGCCAATTGCAGACAATTTTTCAATGGTTGGCCTGTCTACCTTGTCATTTACGAAAACGCAAACGGCATCATGTCCCAGGGCGAGATTAGTGGTCTCTTCATTCAATGCCACCTTGAAAAAACTTAGCTTGTGCTGATATCCTGAAACAAATTTATCTAAATATTCACGGTCATAAGACTGGGTACTGAAAACAGCTACTTTCATAAGATTTAAGATATGGCAATTTGAGCAATACTGATGGTTACTTCCAATGCTCATATTGATATTCTGGCTTCAAATTCCATTTATTCAAGCACCAAAAATCTGTCCGCCCAAAACATATTGTAATAAAATGTATATTTATTAGAACCCAAACAATCGCCTGGCATGAACCATATTCCCTCACACGACCGCCACAAAAGATGGGTTAAGTCTACCCATTGGATAATTACACTAAGCTTTCTGGCTTTGGCGTTTAGCGGTTTTGTGATTTTGATGTGCCACCCCAGGCTGTACTGGGGCAATGCGGGCAATGATCTCACGCCTGCACTTATTGAATTCCCTATCAGCCCAAATTATAAGCACGGTGGGTGGGAAAAGAGCCAGGCATTTTTCGAAACAAAAAATTCACCGGTCACGGCTAACCGAACATTTGATATCTGGAACCAGAACGGTTGGGGACGAAGCCTGCATTTTCTTTCTGCCTGGATGCTTGTTGTACCCGGTTTAATCTATCTGCTATCGGCAGTCTTTACAGGGCACCTCAGAAAAAATCTCTGGCCCAAAACAAAAGAATTTACTACGGGTGTTTTTAGGATGGACCTGGTCAATCATCTTAGGATGAAACTTCCTCTGCCAACAGGTGGACCGCAATATGGCATCCTGCAAAAAACAACCTACCTCATAGTAGTATGCTTTTTGTTCCCCATAGTGATCATGACGGGAATGACCATGTCCCCGGCTATTACTGCAGCATATCCTTTTCTGCTGAAAATGTTTTTCGGCGCTCAGTCTGCCCGCACTATTCATTTCTTTGCATCCTTTGCCCTTGTATTTTTTCTGATCCTTCACATCGTGATGGTGGTAAAGTCAGGATTCAAACAACAAATTCGTTCAATGACAATCGGGAAGTAATATGAGAAAAAAAACGATCATCACCAGGCGCGATGTAATTCTAACCGGTCTTACCGCCCTCGGAGGTATTATCCTTCCTGGTTGTAATAAAAAAGTTCCTCCCACTTACGGCAACATACTTCGGATGGGTGACAATTTTACCTACCTGGCACAACGTGCATTATTGCCCGGACAATCCATGGCAAAAGAATATAATCAAGGTGACATTTCATCATTTCCGGCAACGGGAACAACAAATCCTGCTGACACTTCAAACAAATATTATAGCGAGGACTGGGATAAGGCTCATAAAGACGCCTTCGCAAACTGGGGACTTTCCGTTGAAGGAAAAGTAGCCCGTCCGAAAAAATATTCTTTACAAGAAATTCAAAGTTTCCCTGCAAGAACCCAGATCACACGCCATACCTGTGAAGAAGGATGGACAGCCATCGGGCAATGGACCGGAACGCCGCTTAGTCATATTTTACAACATGCTGGTATCCTTCCTTCTGCCCGTTACGTAAACTTTTACGCCTATGACGGTTTCATGGAATGTATTGATTTGCTCGATGCCTTTCATCCTCAAACCATATTGGCCTATGGCATGAATGGAAAAAACCTTCCCATAGCACACGGCGCACCATTGAGACTGCGCGTGGAAAAGCAAGTGGGTTACAAAAGTGTAAAATATTTACAACGTATCGTTGTTACAGATGAATTTGTAGACGTTGGCGATACGGGCTGGTCATGGTATGTAGGGATGTAATACTAATTGTCTTGATTGAGACATTGTGCAAAGACGCTTAATAATACCTTCTTTTAATTCTCGTTTCTTAATAAAACGGTCAGTTTAGTTTCAGCAAAATGTCTGCCACCCCTTGAGCAATTTTTTTTGGATTTGCCTGTTCCGAATTGGTCAGAATAATGATGGCGGTACCTTCAGCGGGGAAGCGTAAATATTCCGTTCGAAATCCTGGAAGGGAACCTCCGTGACGAACAACTTCCTTTTCCTTATACATTGTCTTGAACCAACCATAACCATAGTATTCAACAGCAGGGTTGTTGGCGCCAGTTTTTACCAAATCATTCACATCAGATCCCAGTTCGACTTTGTAAGAACTTCGCCCTTCTGTATCATCAATTCCCATTTCATGAGGTCAGTCACGGTCGACAAAAACGCACCGCTTGGACGTAATGCCAAGTATTCTTCAGCATTTATAACAGAGTCCTTGCCCTTTAGCGCATAACCATCCGCCCTCCCCAAAACTAAACTTGATACCGAGGTTACCTGCGTTTTTTGAAGCCCGTACTTCCGAAAAATCTCTTTTTCCATGAACTGGGTAAATGGCATACCACTTAACTGCCTTACGATATCAGCCAGCACAAAATATCCAAGATTACAATATTGCCATTTGGTACCGGTGGGAAAAATTAAGGGATCCTTATAGGAAGCCCTGATCAGAATAGAGTCAGGTTGAATAAGATTGGGCCTGAACGCTGGTGATTCCCTTTCCAGCCCGGAACTATGGTTTAATAAATGCCTGACCGTAATGTTACTCCAGGTGGCAGGCGCATCCTTGAAAAATTTCGATACTGTATCCTTAAGGCTCAGCTTATTTTGTTGCACAAGTGTCATAATTGCGGTAGCCACAAATTGTTTGCTGACTGAAGCGATTTTATAAACAGCGTTTTCTGTTGCAGGTGAGTTTTGTTCAAGGTTAGCCAGACCATAACCCCGTGACTTTACTATTTTTCCCTTGTTTATTATACCAATCGATAAACCGACGATCTTTTGTTCCTTTAACTGTTCTTCAATATACCGGTCGATGTCATCCTGCGCAGTTACAAAAACAGCTTTGGTAAGAAAAAGAAATATTAAAATTATTTTCATGATTATGATTCAGATGAATGTAAACGCTCTTCAACTTTCGTAAACCCATTTTCCCCCGGTCATGGTACGCTCAATCGGAATAGTGATCAGCGTAGACGGATCTTCTTTAAACGGATCTCTGCCGAGCACCACAAGATCTGCCAGCTTACCCGCTTCAAGAGAACCCTTACTCTTTTCTTCAAAAGATGCATAAGCACCATTGATGGTTCCTATCTTGATCGCCTCTGCAACGGTCACTTTCTGATTTGCACCCCAGACATTTCCTTTTATATCTGTTCTCGTAACGCTGGACTGCAAAGCCATCATGGGCTCAAACGGACCAGGCGGATAGTCAGAAGCCTGTGTTGGCCGGATACCTGCATCAAGAAAACTTCTTAACGCAAACATGCTTTTCAATCTCTCTTCTCCATACTGTTTCATTTTTTCTCCATGATAATACACATAGGTGGAAAACGGTGTTGGTATTACACCCAACGACTTCATACGCTGCACCAGGTTATCATTAATCATGGTGCAGTGTTCAATCCTGAATCTTGGATCGGCTCTGGGCTTTTCTCTATGCAATCTTTCGTACAACTTCAGCGTGGTATCAATCCCCACGTCACCATTGGCGTGAATACCGATCTGCCAACCTGCATCATAAGCTTTTTTAGCATAGGGATACAGTTGCTCCTCATCCATGACCATTATTCCATAGTCGTTGGGCCTGCCGATATACGGCTGAGACAATCTTGCCGTACGTTCAGATATTGATCCGTCGCAGGTCATTTTCATCCCGCCGACTTTCACCCAGTCATTGCCCATACCGGTCCTTTTGCCGGCAGCAATCATTTTATCGATGTGGCTATATCGGATCATGCAATAAATCCGAATCCCCAATTCACCCGCTTCAAAGGCATCTTTATATGCCTGGAGATCATCCGGACTTCCACCAGCGTCTGTAACGGAAGTGATACCGGTTTTGGCCATCATTTTCGAAATGATCTTCACACCTTCACGCCTGTCCGCGCTCGTAACGTTGTTAGGAATGACGTTGTCAAGCATATCGCAGGCTGATTCTTTTACACATCCGGTGAGTTTGCCATCGGCCGACTTTTCAAATTCGCCACCTT
>JANMMA010000338.1:0-2901 GCA_031372815.1 Sphingobacteriales bacterium | reverse complement strand
CTATTACCGCCATGCACTGGCAACTTTCTGCATCAGGCAGAAGCCTGGACGTGTTTTATGGTTTGCCCAAAGATGTGTTTGAGAAACTTGCTGCAACGCATACTATCGCCAACGTATACACGAACGACGATTATGAACCTTACGCAAGGGAAAGAGACGCGGAGATGGAAGAGACGCTCGGAAAGAAAGGTATCGGATTAAAAAAATTCAAGGACCACGTGATCTTTGAAAAAAGTGAAGTGATCAAGGACGATGGCAGTCCATACACCGTATTCACCCCCTATAGCAAGAAATGGAAAAGCAAACTGGCAGATGATTCATTTGCGTCATATCCTGTTAATAAATTTCAGCAACATTTTCTGCAGAAAGAATCCAGGCCGATACCTTCACTGGAATCGATGGGTTTCCGTGCAGCTGGATTGGAATTTCCGCCTGAAAGTTATAAAGATGAAGTAATCCGAAATTACCAGAACCAACGCAATTTCCCTGGTAAGCCAGGCACTACAAGGCTGGGGGTCCACCTTCGCTTTGGTACCATCAGCGTCCGTGAACTGGCTAGGGCGGTAATGCCGATGAGCGAAACCTTTCTAAATGAATTGATCTGGCGTGAATTTTACCAGATGATACTCTGGCATTTCCAGCAAGTAGGGAAAGGTCGTGCCTTTAAACCGGCGTATGAAAATATTCCGTGGAGAAATAATGAAGATGAGTTCCAAAAATGGTGTGAAGGCAATACCGGTTATCCTATCGTTGACGCGGGTATGAGGGAACTCAATGCAACGGGCTTTATGCATAACAGGGTAAGGATGATTGTGGCAAGTTTCCTGTGCAAACATTTGCTGATCGACTGGCGATGGGGTGAAGCCTATTTTGCGGGAAAGCTGCTGGACTTTGACCTCGCTTCCAATAACGGCGGATGGCAGTGGGCCGCGGGCAGTGGCTGCGATGCCGCACCCTACTTCAGGATCTTCAATCCAAGGCTACAAACAGAAAAATTCGACAAAGATCTCGCTTATATACGTCGATGGGTACCTGAATTCCAGGAGTTCACCTATCCTGCACCTATAGTGGACCATGAATTCGCCCGCAAGCGCTGTCTGGAAGCTTATGCGAGTGTGCTGAAGCAGGATAGCATAACAGTCGTTTGACGTTTAGCACCTGCAATGGGCAAAAACGTCGGTAAGATAGTTTGCCACAGGACCCGTTGTTGGCCTGATATTTTAATATTTGAGGGAAGATTATGGATATGGCTAAACAATTCTTTTGTTTAACCATTATTAATGAATACCGAAAATAAGTTATTAATTTGCCCCCCGATAGCATGATGGAAGTTAAAAAATATGGAGAAGCTGAGCTGGTAATGTTGTTAAAGCAACGTGACAGGGAAGGTTTTTCCTACTTATATGACAATTATTCACCCGCCCTGTATACCGTAATTTTGTCAATTATTCCGAATCGTGAACAGGCCAACGACATTTTGCAGGAAGTTTTTATTAAGATTTGGCGGCAGGTAGAGTCATATGATTCGGGTAAAGGTAGACTGTACACGTGGATGATACAAGTTACGCGGAATGCAGCCATTGACGTGGTAAGAAGTACAACATATAAACAGTCTCAACAAAACCGTGAGGTAGAAGAATCCGTATATGATGGTAAATCGAACGATTTCAACCCTGACAAGATTGGCCTTCGGCCGATGGTCCACAAACTCCGGCAGGAACACCGTGAAGTGGTGGAATTATCATATTTCCAGGGATTTACGCATGAAGAAATTGCTAACGCACTCAACATGCCCCTGGGTACCGTGAAAACAAGATTGAGAAGTGCATTAATACAATTGAGGACCTTGTTTAAATAAATGGACATAAAAGATTACATATCGTCTGGAGTTATCGAAAGTGTTGTGCTCGGACTGGCATCGCCGGAAGAGACCGCAGAACTTATGCAGCTTCGGGAGCAGTATCCTGCCCTTAACGAGGCAATTGTTGTTTTTGAACAATCGCTGGAGGAACATGGCTTATCGGGCGCAGTTATGCCGCCGTCGAAAATTAAAAAAAGCCTGTTTGATACCCTGGAACCAGAATTTCAAACGATCCCATCATCAGTTCGACCAACAGGTAATGTAGTTAATATAAAATTGGTGCCAGCATTCTGGAAATATGCTGCCGCCGCCTCAGTAATACTATTCCTTGTAAATGTTGTAGCCAGTCTGATTCTCTATAATAAATACAAAAATCTCAGCACAGACTTTGATCAACTGCAGGTGAGCTATCTCGATCTGCAACAGCAAAGTCAAAACGAAAAAGAACGATTCATCACCTTATACCGGGATGTTCAGATGATGCAGGACAGTTCAATGTCTGTCGTGAAAATGAAAGGCATCAGCGGAAAAGAATCCAGCCTTGCTACGGTGTACTGGGATCAGCGCACGAAAGACGTTTACCTGTTCACAAATAATCTTCCTCCTGCTGAAGCAGGCAAACAATACCAACTCTGGGCCATTGTTGATGGCAAACCCGTTGACGCAGGGGTAATAGGAACCTGTGACGGTTTATGTAAACTGAAAAACATTCCTGCTGCCCAGGCATTTGCTGTTACCCTTGAAAAAGCAGGGGGTAGTGCCGCTCCAACCATGACAGCGATGTATGTAATGGGCAAGGTCTGAAGTTTACTGGATCTTCCGCGATGTTTTAATGTAGGGTTTAAGATTTTCAGGATCTTCCGTGTTGTTAGAAATAGGTAAGGCCGCGCGTTTACAGTTCAGTAATTTTTTTTCTACCCCCCAAATCCAAAGTCTTTCCGTCTGCGTACATGATCAAACCTAAAATAAAAATCATGTATCAGTTCGCAAAAAAAATCGCTTTCGGTGTTGCCTGTTTTGCGCTTGTCAGTGTTGCCAAC